>JBBITY010000116.1:0-9025 GCA_037440565.1 Desulfurellales bacterium | reverse complement strand
GGCCGTCGCCGGGCGGCATCAGGCGCGCATCGCAGCACAGCGCGGCGGCGCGCAGCAGCTCGCGCGCGGCCGCCGGCGCGCGGCCGTCCTCGCATCCTTCCACGCCGCCGATGGGTTCGTAGCCGGTCCCGGTGAGTCGATACCCGACACCGTCGCTCCACAGCTCGCGCACCGTCATCTCGTTTTCCGTCAAAGTGCCCGTCTTATCGGTGAGGATGATCGTCGTGGCGCCCAGCGTCTCGACTGACGACAGCCGCTTCACCAGCGCCCTGCGCGCTGCCATGCGGCGCACGGCGAGGGCAAGCGCCAGGGTGAGCGTGGGGAGCAGGCCCTCGGGGACGTTGGCGACGATGATGCCGATGGCGAAGAGAAAGCCGCTGCGCGGCGACAGGCCGCCGAGCAGGGTGCCGACCAAATAGAACAGCACGCCGAGCCCGGTGGCGAGCAGCGTGACCAGGCGCGTGATCTGAGCCACCTCCCGCTGCAGCGGGCTCGGTCGCTCGCGCTGAATCTGCGTGAGGCGAGCGATGCGACCGAACTCGGTCGCGGAGGCCGTCGCGAACACGACGGCTTCACCGCGGCCGCTGGCCACGGCCGTGCCGGCGAAGACGAGATTGGGCAGGACTGCCGCGGGTCGCCCGGCCGCCAGCGCGGGATCGGCCGAGCGGGGCACCGGGCGCGACTCGCCGGTCAGCGACGACGCGTCGAGTCGCAAGCGCTCGGCCTTGACCAGCCGCGCGTCGGCGGGCACGGCTTCGCCTTCGGCGAGCAGCAGCAGATCACCCGGCACGACCGCGGCGGCCGGGATGCGCTCCTCCCGCCCATCACGGCGCACGTTGACCTGGCGGGGAAGCAAGGCTTCGAGTGCTTCCGTGGCGCGCTCGGCTTGGTATTCCTGCCAGTAGCTGAAGAGCCCGTTGATGAGGATGACACCGACGATCGCCCAGGCGAGCTGCGGCATCGCCGCGATCCAGGCCAGGACGGCGCCGGTCCAGAGCAGCAGCGCGAAGAGGTGCGCAAAGTTGCTGCCGACTTCCGCGTACCACGGGCGCCGGGCCGGTCGGGGCAGGGCGTTGGGCCCGTGCCGTGCCAGGCGCGCTGCGGCCTCCGCCCGACTCAGCCCCTGCGGCGTGCTTCCCAGTTCGGCGAACACCGCATCGACGGGCAGCTCGCTCCAGTGCGCGGCAGGTGACGTCGGCGGTGCGGGTTCGTCCTGTGTCCGGCTGCTGGGCATGGTATGGGAACGAACTCGGATGTCCTTATGAACGGGCTCATCCCGAGGCGCAAGGATTGGTGTGAGAGGGAGGTCCGGACGATACCCTGCAAGCGTTGGTCGGGACTCGCAGTTGGCGCCGCGTGTCTTGCCATTGCCACGTGGTCCTGCTCGGCGGCTGCGCCGCGCGCCCTGCTCACGCCGCTGGAGCGCAACGGCTACGCCCGCGTGACCTCCTCAGCGGAAATCTCGCAGGACCTGCGCGATCTGGAGCGGCGCCACACCATGGCGGAGCTGGTGCCGCTCGGGCGGTCCGCCCTTGGCCGACCCATGGAAGCGCTGCTCCTCTCCAAGGAACTCGGTGCCTTGCAAGCCAATCCCGCAAGACCGACCCGGCTCACGGTCATGCTGCTCGGCTCGCAGCACGGGACGGAGCCGTCCGGTGCCGAGGCTCTGTTGCGGCTGGCCCACGAGGTCGTCGAGGGCCGGCTCAGGTCATACCTCGATGACATGAACTTGATCCTGGTTCCCGATGGCAATCCGGACGGCCGCGACCGGCACCGGCGCGTGAACGGCAACGGCGTCAACCTGAGCACGAACTTCGCCGTTCTGTCCGGGCCCGAGACCCGGGCGATCAACGACGCGCTGATCCGCTGGCAGCCGGATGTGCTTCTCGACGTCCACGAGTCGGCAGTCTTCAAAGGAAAGAGCCTCGCCCAGCAGGGGTACCTCACTGACGTCGAGTCGCAGTTCGAGGTCGCCAACAACCCCAACCTGGACCCGGACATCGCCGCGTTCAGCCGGGATCCGCTGCTTCGCGCCGCGATCGAGCTGGTCGCCGCGCAAGGCCTTCGTGCGCAGCACTACATCGGCGAGATCACCGATATCCGGCAGCCCGTGACCCACGGCGGTCTCTCGCTCAAGAACCTGCGCAACAAGGCGGGGATGATGGGGGCGTTTTCGTTTCTGCTCGAAAACCGCCTCGATCCCAAGACAGGCGACTTCCCGACGCCGCGCAACCTCCAGGCGCGGGTCGGCAAACAACTGCTCGGCATCACCGCCTTCCTCGATGTGTGCCGCCGGTACCGGGAAGACATCCGGCGGCTCACGGCGGCCGCACGCGAGCGATGGCGCGCGCCGCCTGATGAGGAATCCGTCTTTCTCCTCTCTGTGTATGCGCCTGACCCGACGCAGCCGAAGATCACGGTACGCCTGCGTCGCGCCCAGACGGGCGAGCCCGAGGAGGTGACGTTCGCGTACCACGGCGCCGTTGCCACTGCGCACCGGTTGCGCATTCCGCAGGCGTATGTCGTGACCGCCCACCAGGACGAGCTGCGCCTGTGGCTCGATCGGCAGCGCATTGAGTACGAAGTGGTGGCCGCACCGCGCGCGGCGGCGGTGACGATCCAGCACATCCACTCGCGCACCGTCATCCCAGAACGACATGGCTGGAGCTATGCACAGTACGCGATCGAAGAACGACACGCGGACGTGCAGGTGGGGCCGGACGCGTTGTGGGTTCCACTCGATCAACCCGCCCGACGCCTCATTCCGCTTCTGCTCGAGCCGCGGTCGAACAGCAGCATCTTCAACGATCCCGCGTACGCCGCACTGATCGCTGCGGGAGAGGACTTCTTCATCCAACGGGTGGACGAGAAAAATTCGCCGCGTGCGTTGACGAGCGGGCTGGAGAAGCGGTAGTGCCAGCAGCGACCGGGTTGCGTGCTGGAAAGCCGGCGTCAGACGTGGCGCGATGAAGGGCGGCGCGACGGACCGTACGGCAGACCAGTGGCGGCAACGCACGGGGGATGAAGGATGAGCAAGATCTGGGACGCCATGAAGCAAGCGGAGCAGGAGCGGGAGCTGCCGTTTCTGCTCGAAGAGGGCGCGGAGCAGCCGCTGACGACGCGCCAGCAGACGGCGATGGCGGCGCTCCTGGAGACACCCTCGCTGGCGGAAGCCTGCCGCGAGAGCGGTGTCAGCGAGCGCACGATGCGGCGGTGGCTCAAGCAGCCGTATTTTGTCGCGGCGTATCATCGGGCGAGCCGTATAGGGTATACGAACGCGATCGCCAACCTGCGCTCCGCCAGCGGCGAAGCGGTCGGTGTCCTGCGCGAGGCCTTGCGCAGCGACATCGCAGCCGTGCGAGTCCAGGCCGCGATAGCGTTGCTCGATCTCGCGAATAAGGCGGAGGTAGCTGACGCAATGGGCGGCGTACGGCGGCGGAGAGGGAGCCTCTGAGTCAGCAAGCAGGCGGGGAGGGGCGGTTCGCCGGCGGGGCCGGCGGGAAACACGACTGGGCAGGCGAGGCAGCAAATGCGGGGTGCGCTGTCACTTTCTTGACTTCCGCTCGCGCCCACGCACCGGGCGCAGCCGGTTTAAGGGCGTGGGAAGGCCATCGTGCGGTCGGGGCAGACCGCGCGAAGACGCACTCATTCCTGGTACCATCATTGCTTTTCCGCTCACGCGGGAAGCGGGTATCGATGCGGGTCAGTGGCGATGCGTTCGGCGCTGCCCGGCGCAGCGGCGCTGTCGAAGGGCGAGAACCCACGTGGTTCGATAGGCTCGTGGCGGCGGGTTCGAAATGCGTGACGGGTTCGACTGGGCTCGCGCTCGGGCTGGTGGGCGTCGCGATCGTTCTTTGTGGCAGTCGCACGGTCGCGCGCGGTGTGGCGCCGCCCGGAACTGTGAGCGGACAAGTTTGGTATTACTCTAGCGGGCAAGGGGTGCCGGCGGTGTCGGTACAGATGTTCGGCGACGCGCAGTTGAGCGCGGCGACGGACGACAGCGGGCAGTACACGGTCCCCGGTGTCAGCCAGGGGGATTGGCGCATCGAGCCGAGCAAAGTCGGGCAGTTCAGCGATGGGATCAGCTCGCTCGATGCCGCCTACATTCTGCAGTCTGTCGGAGGGCTTCGGCGGTTGGATGATCTGCAACGGCTCGCCTGTGATGTCACCGGTAACGGAACGGTGACCTCGCTAGACGCTGCTCGCATCTTGCAACTCCGAGCCGGTCTCATTCGTCGCCTGCCGGTGGCCGAGGCGTGTGGGTCGGATTGGGTGTTCGTGCCGCTCGCGACGGGAGAACCATATCAGCGGGTGATCGTGCCGGAGATGGGGAGTGGATGTCCGCGCGGGCAGATCGCGCTCGAGCCGTTCGAGCTGCAAGCCGAGGCCCAGAACTTCGTCGCCGTGCTTTTCGGTGACTGCACGGGGAACTGGCGGCTCAACACGCCCACCGGGACCGCTTCGGTCGCGGCGACATCCACCCCGGCGCCTAGCGAGACGCCGACGCCTTCGCCGACCTGGACCGAGCTGCCGAGCGAGACGCCGACGCCGACGGACACCGTCACGCGGACGATGACGGTGACGGCTATTCCAACGGCGACCGCAATCCCTTCTCGCACGGCGACGTTCACCCGCCCGCCACCGCCAACGCTGACACCGACGCCGAGCCGTACCGCGACGCGAACCGTCACATCGACGTACACGGCGACGCCGACGCGGACGCCCAGCCTCACGCGCACGCCGACGCCGACGTGGTCGCCGACCATCACCCAGACGCCGACGCGGACTCAGACTCCCACCCTCACGCTGACGCCCACGCCCACGCCTACCGCCACGTGTCCGAGCGGCATCCGCTGGGCGATTTCCGAACCGCGCACCCTGAGCGTTCAGAACGGCGGCAGGATCTGGCTGGCCAAAACGGTGCCCACCGACGTGGGGTGGGGCATCTTTTGGCTCTGGGAGGACCCCGAGCTTCCCACTTACGCTCGTCTCTTCTACGCCCACGTCGACTTCACGGGACAACTGACGGACGGGCCGATGCACGTGCTCGACGTCGTGCGGATCCCGTTCCGCGACCACTACTACATGGCGGCGTGGAACCAGGATCACTACGGCCTTCTGATCGCCGATCGGCAAACGCTCTGGTACTACGGCATGGGCCGCGACGGCGTGTTGTCCGGCCGGCGCTCGGTCGGCCCACCGCTGTACGTCTCTTCCGTCTACGACGAAGAGGCCGCCGGTGACATCGACAGCTTCCCGGATGGTTTCATCGGCGTGGTCGAGGGAGACTGTGCGGGGCACTCCTGCAGCTACGCCTTCAAGCTCGACCGCGATGGCGTGCCGACCAGTCTGCCGATCAACCTGGTCGACTACGACTACACGCACCAGTTCTATCCCTCCGTCGCATTTGACGGCGCCGGCTTTGCCATCCTCAGCGTCAAGGACATTGTCATCAGCACCGGCGGCGTGATGACCAAGTACTGGCCGTTGACCGGTTCGATCAGCAGTCACGTGAAGGTCGTGCCCGCGAAGCCCTATCTGTGGGACGAGTTCCCGGACATCGCTTGGAACGGCGATCACTTCGCGGCGATCTGGACAGAGAACTCGGCGCGTTCCTGGGATGAGCCGTGGCAGATCCATTTCGCCACCTTCCGGCGGACCCGCACGAGCGGCACGCCGATCGCCGATCGCGTGCTCGACGTTCACATGCCGAAGACGGGGCATCGGTGGACGACCCAGGTCCATGCGGTTGGCACCGAGTGGGTGGGGCAATACACCAGCCGGCAAACCGACGGATCGCTGGTGGCGGTCTACGAGTGGTTGGACGACGCCGTGCAGTCGAAGGCGGTTCTGACGCCGTTCGATATGAACGCCGATGCTCTGGGATCGAGCCCCCACGCCGCCGCGCCGATCCCCGGCACTCTGGGCATCGCCCGCGGCTACGACAACAACGGCGCCAACACGGTTACGTTCTACCAACTCGACCCGCCCGCCTGCGCGCAGTGAGAGCCGGTTCCTGCTTTCGGCTGGAGTGACGCCTGGAGCGGAGCGCGATAGGCCGCGATTGGCTGATCCCATATCGCGGATCGGCTCCTCCGGTGGCGTGTCGAGCTTGACCGCGGCAATCGGCGTGTACTATCGACCCTGTAAGAGTGGAATTCGGGTTGTGAGCGAGAGCAAGGGGGGTGAGCTTACAGTCGGCGCATGCGTGATTGGCGCCGGATATGTTTGCAGAAAGGGTGCGAGTTCGGTCGCAGGGACAGCAGTGGGGCCAACCAGATGCATGGGTAACCCTCCTGCAAGACGGACGGCCGAGAGCCAGCCGTGCTGTGGATTCCGCCTCGTAAGTCGCACCACAAAGTCTGGGCCGACCGTTAGGTCGAACCGACGGGGAGATGCGGCGCCTCCCCCTGCTTCCTCTTTTTTCTCTGACCCGCCATGTCGCTCAAGGAACTGACACGACGTGAGTTCCTGATCATCGGCGGGGCCGTCGCGGCTGGCACCCTGACCGGCGGCGCGGCCGCTGCAGCGCCGTCGCGGCAGGGCTCCGTCGAACCGCGCGTGATCTTCCGTTTATCGCTGCGCGGTCGACGAGGCTCGAAGGCGGCGAAGATCCACAACGCCAACCTCCGCTTCGCGACGGCCGCCGCTGCGGACCAGCATCGGGCCCACCCGGGCGACAACTCCCGCATCGTCGGGATCATCGTGAGCGATGACGAGTTCGACCGCCTGTTCACGAGCCGGAACAGCGTGGTGGCAGATCTGCGGAGGCTCGGTGGGCCGGTCAAGGTCGGCGACTGCAACCGCAACCGCAAGGTCACGATCGACGAGCTGATCCGGGGAGTGGACATCGCGCTCGGTAACCTCCCCGTCAGCGAGTGCACGCCGTTCGACCGCGTCGTCGACGGCCGGGTGACCGTGGACGAACTCATTCGAGGCGTTCGCAACGCACTCGACTAGGAGCCTGCTCAGAGAAATCCTCCCTGACCCTCCTTTGCCAAAGGAGGGAACCCTGGGATTTCTTTTGCATTCCGGCCACCGAGTCTTGTAGTCTGCGGGCAAATTCCGGCAGCATCGGGCTGCCGCTCGTCTGGGTGGCGCTGCGAGAAAGGGAGGAGGATCAATGCACCACCAGGTTCTCAGAAAGTTCCCTGTTGTCGCGGCCGCTGTGGCTGTGCTCGCCGTGCTCGCGGCGCCGGCTCGCGCGGGGCAATGTCGTGCGAGTTGTCGCGATGCGCGGCGAGTGTGCGTCACCGAGGCCAAGACGGCGCTTCTGGCGTGCAAGGCCGGGTGCCTGCAGAGCGCGTCGCCGGCGGACTGCAAGGCGGCCTGCCTCGATGCGCTGCGCGCAGCGCGCGCGAATTGCCGGCCGCTCTTGGATCAATGTCGGGCCGACTGCTTGGCGGCGGTGCCGCCGGGCGAGGGCAGTTGCGCGCTCGGTTGCGGCGCGACGGCGCGGACGTGTCTCGGCGGCGTCTTGAACACCGGCAAGGACTGCGCGGAGGGCTGCCTCGCGGCGGGCGGCGGTGGCGTCGTGACGTGCCTCGAGGGCTGCGCGGCGGTGCTGCGTAGCGGCGGTGCCGGATGTCTGGGTGAACTGCGGAGCTGCCTGAGCGGCTGCGGTGCCGGCGTGGCCGGAGCCTGCGTGGATCTCAGCACGGGCGCATGTACGGCCGGCGCGTGTTCGATCGACCAGGCGTGCCCCGGCGCGACCGAAGTCTGCGTGCCGGAGTGCCCGCCGCCGCCGCCGGTCTGGGGGTGCTTCGACTTTGCCACCCTCCGTTGCAGCGGCGATCCGTGCACGCTCGTTCAACCCTGCCCGGTGATCAGCCAGGTGTGCTTGCCGATGTGCGCGGGATAACACCGGCTTCCCGCTTCAGTTCCCGTCGCGGTCCTGGCTGGTCCTCGGCTTGTTCGGCCCCGAAGCGCGGGGACAAGGCCCGCGACTACTGCGCCCGCCCCAGCACCTCCAACCGCCCGTCCGGATCGTAGTACAGCTCCTGCTGCCCGATCCGGCCGTCGCGGTAGCGGTAGATGACAACGTAGTTGCACCGCACGCGTTGCCCGCCCATGTTCCAGTCGAAGTGGATGCGCACGAACGCACTGTGGCCGCCTGGCGTGATGGCCCGCTCGACGGCCTCGTAGGAGATGGCTTCCAGGCCGCGGATGGTCAAGGAGATGAACTCCAGCGTGCGGTCGACCCCCTCGATCCGTGCTGGCCAGTCGAACAGGCGCACTGTCGGACTCAGATACACCACCTCGGGGTGGTAAAGATCGCGCACCGGCTCGAGGTTCCCGCTTGCAAACGCGCGGGCGAATCGGCGCTCCTGCTCAGCCAAGGCCTCGGGCGTGATCACGTCACCGCTCCGTTCCTCAGCTCATACCGAATTTTCTCCTCCGTGTCTCCCGTGGTGAACCCGCTTGGACGCTCCTCGATTGACACCGTGCAGCCACCGGCCTAAACCCCGAAGGCCACAGATGGCAAACTCGAGCGATGCGGGGTGGGGACAAGCAGTGCGCGATGCCGGCATAGCGAAGGCGTGTGGCAAAGCGCCGCGGCGGTTGGCGGGGTGCATCGGATGGGCAAGAGCGCCCTTGGTCGTCGCGATGTGCACCGCCTGCCTCGGGCTGTGCCGTGCGGCCGTTGCGCAGGTTCAACCGTGTCCGGCCGATCGCAACTGCGTCGGCGTCGCGGTGGGAAGTCCGTCGGGCGTGTTCGCCATCGGCGAGACGGTGGCGGTGCCGATCACGTTCCGGCCCGGGGACGCCGATGAGCTACCGGGCGGGCTGGATGAGATTGCCGCCATCAGCTTCAGCCTGGGAATTCCGGGCTTGGAGCTGGCGAGCTGCGACAATCCCGACGCCAATGGGTTGACCAGCGCCTTCACCCTGCCGGCGCCGATCGCGGAAGGTTTCTGGGTGTTCGTTGAGAACACCAAGTGCGGCGACCGCAGTCGCTGCCTCTGTCCAGGCCCCGATCAAGACCGAGACGAGCTCGTCAACGTCACGATCTCAGGGCCGGGCG
>JBBITY010000115.1:1591-9031 GCA_037440565.1 Desulfurellales bacterium | reverse complement strand
GCATTGCCACCGTTAGGAGCTACGTTCACATTTAGGAGCTACGTTCACATTGCCGGAGAAACCTGTGCCGACGATCTGGGTCGCGTTGCCGGTGGCTGGGTCGAAGTCGAAGAAGCTTGCGCTGCACCGAACCGTGATCTGGGTACTGCCAGGATTGAACACCCAAATTTCGGCGCCTGTCCTATTGGTGCCGGTGAGTGCCGGACCGGAAGCAGTCAGTGACGCCGAATAAAAGTCGAAGCTGGTGGTCCCGGAGAGCGTCGGCGAGGTGAACACGCTCGACCCGAACGAGTTGTAAGTGAGGGTCTGAGTCGTGTTCTGTCCAGAGATTGCAAGTGGTGAAGCTTGAGCGCAGCGGGAGATTGATCACGGCGGCCCGCGCCGCCCGTACGGGAAAGAGCAAGCCCAGTACAAGCAGCGCAGCGGCACTCGGAAGCCGCTTGGTGTGGGATCTCACGGTCTTTCCCCGTTCGACAGTCTGCTCCCCGCAGAGAAACCGTTGCCGCCCCGGCTTCTTGCGGCCTTGCGCGATCTTCGATCCCCCTATCCCGCTGGCTACGACGAGTGTCGAGGCTAGGTTCACGGGCTGGACTTTGAAATCTTACCAACTGCGTGCGCGAACGCCTCACGGCGCCATTCATTTTGTAGCAGACCCATGCTTGTACAAGTCAAAAGAGAAAGGGGCTTGCCTCAGCCTTCCGGCATGAGGTACGGAGAGGGGGACTGGGGGGAGTAACCATGCGCGCAGCGGGTGGTCTAAAGGCGCTGTTGCCGGCAGCGCTTCTGTTGGCGGCGCCGGCACATGCGGATGAATGCGAGGAGCATCTCGACAGCACGTTCGCGCTGATAAAGAAGGTCATTTTCGAGCGGCATGGGTGCACGAGCGCGGGCTGTCACAGCAGCGCCGCCTCGGCGGGTGGACTCGATCTGTCGGCAGACGTCGCGTTCGACAACCTTGTCGACCAGCCGGTGCAGTCGCTGCCGTCTGAGATCTTTCCCGGCCTGGTGCGGGTGCTGCCGGGTAACAAAGGGCGGAGCCTGCTCTGGCTGAACCTTGCCGGTGGCACCCTCCCTGATCTCTGGGAGGCGCCGCTGCGACCGATGCCCGCCGGTGGGCTGCCGCCGCTCAGCCTCGAGGAGCTCGACCTGGTGCGGATGTGGATCGAGTACGGTGCGACACGCGACGGCGTGGTGCCCGGCACCGAGCGGCTGTTCGATGCCTGCTTGCCGCCGCCCAAGCCGCTGAAGGTCGAACCACTGCCGCCACCGCCGCCCGGCGTCGGCGTGCAGCTCCGCGCCCCTCGCCAGGTGCTTCCGCCACGCAGCGAGCGCGAGGTCTGCTTCGTCAGCTATTACGACCTCTCTAGTGTCCCAGCGATGTTTCGCGGTCCCGGCGGCGAGACGTTCCGGTTCAAGCGCGTCGAAGCGCGCCAGGACCCGCTCAGCCACCACGCCGTCGTGATCGCATATCAAGGCAACGCGTCCATCCACGATCCGGTGTGGGGACCGTTCGCGTGCAGGGGTGGGCAGCACGACGGCCAACCGTGCGAGCCGACCGATTTGGAAGCGTGTGGAGCCGAGGGCGTGTGCGCCAGCCTGCCGGTTCCGTCAGTCGCCTGCATCGGCTTTGGCCCCGGCGATGCCTCGATCGGCGTTGGCGAGGAGACCTTGTTCAACACGATGGCCTCTGCGGTGGGCGGCGATGACGGCGTCTACGATGAGGCACCGATCAAGGGAATCCTGGTCTGGAACTCGCACGCTTTCAACGTCACCGACACGCCGGCCACGCTCGACATGTGGATCAACTTCGAGTTCGCCGCGCCAGAGGAGCAACGCCATCTGCTGCAGCGCTTCGTGGACATCTCCGCCATTTCCAAGATGCGCGTGCCGGCCTATGGGACCGACGAAGTCTGCAATCATCACGTGCTTCCCGAAGGCGCGCGGGTGCTCGACCTCACCTCCCATGTGCACCAGCGCGGCAAGCGGTTCCGCGTCTTCGAAGGCGCCTTCGCGTGCCACGGCGGGCCCAATGACGGACAACCGTGCCCTCCGCTCGGCCTCGATCCCGACCTGCCGACCGCCGATCCGTGCGCGGGGGCGCCGTGCCAGGCCGCGCAGCCTCCCCGCGCCGGCGATTGCGACGGCGACCTGCGGGTCTCCGTCAATGAGGTGGTCACCGGAGTCAACATCGCGCTGGGCCGCACTCCTCCCGACGCGTGCCTGCGCTTTGACGTGGACGAGGACGGCGGGGTCAGCATCGATGAACTAGTCGCCGGCGTGGACTCGGCGATCCACCCAGGGCTCAGAGATCCGAGCGAGAGCCTTTTCTACACGAGCTTGACCTATGCTGACCCACTTACCCTGGCGTACGATCCGCCCAAGCTCTTCGGCGGACCGCACGCGACGCCGGCAGAGCGCACGCTGACTTACTGCGCCCTTTACGACAACGGCTTCACCAACCCGGATCAGGTGAAGCGCAACTCTCGAGTGCCCACCAACGGGAGCCCGTGCCGCCCCACGCACTGTGCAGAAGGGGCGGTGGGCAGGCCCTGCGCAGGCGACGCGGACTGCGACACCAGCGCGGAGGTCCGCGACGGCTTCTGCGACGCGTGCCCGGTGGGCTTCGGCGTGACGACGGACGATGAAATGTTCGTCCTGGTGGGGTCCTACATACTCGACTATTGAAAGCTTGTGAAAGCACCGGATGGGGCGAGCAATGCTCCGTCCCCATCAAGAATGCCTGCTGGAACAAATCCGCCCAGCCTTGACCGCGGGAGCGCCATTGCCGCCCCGGTGCGAGCAGAAGGTTTCTTGTGCGGCGCGGCCATCGCGCGCGAACCGCGTCCAGCGTCGATTGCGTTCAGGCCGTTTTGCCGCTGACCTTGGGCGTCGCCAGGAAGCGCTCCGGCGTCACGGTGGGCGCCACGCGACGCACCTTGGCCATCACCTGCGACCGCTCCGCGTCAGTCTTCGCCGCGGCATAACGCCCGCGGAGCTGCGCGAGCTTTCGACGGCGCACCCGTCGCCGCCGGATTTCGCTGCTGCGGTCATGGCGTCCCATATCCAACCCTCCTCCCGTTGCCTCAGGTTCCTCTGTGGCGCATTTTCGATTCGTTCTGCAAGGGGCCCCACCCAAGGCCCTCATTCCCCTCGGCGCTCAGCTTCGGCTTCGGCGTGGAAGTCGCCCTCGGCGCCCCGCAGGGCGGCGAGGTGTGGATAGTAGCGCACCAAGCCGTCGCAGATCTCCTCGAACGGCATGTCAGCGCGCGTGCCACGGTCGTTCAGGTATTCCATGTGCCGTCGGTTCTCCCGATCGAACGGGTGAAACATCGAGTCCGTCCGGCCGTCGAACTCGAGCGGCAGGACGCCGAACTTCTGGCAGAGCTCGAGGTTGAAAGCCGGTGTCGCCTTGACCCATTTCCCATCGAGGTGCAGCTCTGTGTAGCCGTGGTAATAGAAGACGTCGGTGCCCATCAACCGGCGCAGGCGCTCGGTCGCGAGGTGATTGCGCACATCGGCGAAACCCAGCCGCGATGGGACTCCAACCGCGCGGGCGGCGGCGGCGAGGAGACCTGCTTTGGCCACGCAGAAACCCTGACCGCGCGCGATGGTCGTGCTGGCCTTGAAGGCAGGACGGGTAAACTCGATGGCGTAGGGGTTGTAGCGAAAGCCATCGCGCACGGCGTAATACAGGCGCACGGCGCGTTCGATCGGATGGGCCGCGTCGCCGATCGCGTCCTCGGCCAGCGACCGCACCGCCGGGTGATCGGCGTCGAGGTAGTAGGTCGGCGCCAGGTAGCGGCCCAGGTCGTCGGTTTCCGGAGCCAATGCCTGCATTTCAGGCCGGCGCCTCGTGCAGCGCTCGCCGCTCTTCGAGCAACCAGCATCTGCGTGCCGAGCGCGGGCGAGGGGAGTCGTACAGCTTGGTCATGTGCAGCCTCCGGCAGATGTGGACCCTGACATCTCTAACGGATGCCGCGTGGGGATGCGAGCGCCGAGGGGAAGCAGGGGGAGCAGAAGCGAACGGGCCGGCGATCGGCGCAATCCGGGGAGCGGCCGGCCGCGTGCGGCGTCGGGCCAGACCGGGACAGGCACCTCGTATTTTTGTCTGGCTTTAGTTCGAAATTGGCCTCTATGCTACCGCATCGGCTGCGTTAAAGAGCAGGGGGGAGCAGCCGGGAAGACGAAGAAGAATGCGCACGCAGGTTCCCGGTTTCCTACTTGACCCCGATGTCGATGTCGGCCTGCAGGCCGACGTCGATCGGCTCTGCCTCAGTTGGGGGACGCCGCGCGTGGGCGAGTGCAGCGCGGGCGTGCGCGGGCTGATGCTTGCAGTCCTCGAAGAGGCCATTCAGAGCTTCTTGAGCCACGATCGGCGCGTGCGCGACGAGGCCGAGCGCTGGAAGGAGACGGTCGAGATCGGCGGGAAGCTCTACAGTAAGCGCGCCCGCTCTCCGTTCTCATTCACGGTCGTGTGCGAGACGCTCGGCATCGAGCCCGGTGCCGCGCGCCGTGCGCTGTACCGCCTGCGGGAAAATAACGTTTCGCGCAAGAGCCTCCGCCGCAGCCGGCCGAACGTGCGCCGGGTGAGCCGCGTGCCGCGGCGCCGGATCGCCTGAGCTACTCGTTCCGGATTTCCTCGCGTTGCCGGAGGGAGCAGTGCTCCCGCCCTCAAGGCTGAAGCGGCGGGGCAGCGGCACCGGTGCTGTGGGGGGGAGCATGGCTCCACTCGGAGGGATTTCCTCGCTCATGCGTGCGGCGAGCCTGCCCCCGCGAAGACGCGAGGCGAACATCGCGGTGGGAGGATGGGAGCGCGACGCGCGCGGATTCCCGCTTCCCACCTTGGCGAGAACAGGCTTCGCGGACATCACGGACGCGAAAACCTTCACCCGACGAGTTGGGCGGCTGAGCAGCCGCCGGCGTCGCTCAGGGATGTACGCCGGGCCGGCAACGAACGCGGCCCGTCGGAACGCCGCCGTTGGCGCCAATATTGCAGCTCGGCCGCTTTCTTGTGTCAGGTGTGGGCTCCCTCATAGACGGGTATCGGAACGAGACCGAGCAGCTCAACGCCGAGCGGATTCCGCAGGCGGTGCTGCTCTTCCTCCTTTTCGTCGGGGGCGCGGGGGCGTGCGAGTACTTCTTTTATCCCGACGATTTCCCCAAGTGGCTGGTCTTCTATGGCCTCGAAGTGGCTGTATGCGTGCCGCTCGTCGCCCTGCGCGGGCCGCTGCAGCGGCGCCACCGCCTGCAGCCGGTCAACATCGCGGCGTGGGTGATGCTCTCGCTTCTCATGCACGGATTCACGGCGGCGACGCACACCCCCCTGGAGCTGCTGGCCATCGGCGGCGTGTGCTTGATGGCGGGAGCGTCGCTGCTGCTGCCCTGGGGGGCGCGCGGACAAGCGATCGTCGGTGGTGCCAGCGTCGCAGCGTTTGCCCTGACGCTATCTCTTCACGAACCGGCGTCGGTTCCCTCTGCGTATCTCCTGTTCGCGATGTGCACGGGCGCGATCATCTCGATCCTCGGCGCTCACTCGCTCGACCTTCATCGCTTCGCGATTTTCCGCGAGACCACCCTGCGCGAAGCGGAGGTTTCGATCAGCCAGCATTTAGTCACCGTCGCCAAGGAGATTACCGGCAGCCTCGACGCCCCCAATGCCGTTGACCGCACTGCGGAGGCGATCCGAGCGGCGCTGGACTGCGACTGGTGCCTGGTCATCGTGCATGAGGGCGGGCGCAAAGCCTGCGTGATCGCCGGTTGCGCCGGCCCGGTCCCGGCGGCATTCACCGAACTGCGGGGGATCGAGTTCGGCTCGGGCACGTTCCCGTTCATCGACCGTGTTTTGGCCGAGCACTCTGTGGAGATCAACGATCCCGCCGAGGCCGATGCCTCGACCATGGCGTTCATGCGCAATGAGCGCATTCACGCCTTGCTCGCGAGCAGCCTGACGCGGAGTGCGGAGGTCGTCGGACTGCTCATCGCCGGCACGCGGCCGGAAACCGGCGCGTTTTCCGCGCACGCCGCGCGCCTCTTCCGCGGCGTCGCGCCACACGCGGCCAGCGCGCTGACCAACATCCGATTGCTGGCGGATCTGCGGCGGGCGGACCAGTTGAAATCGGAATTCCTCTCCACCATGTCGCACGAGCTGCGCACGCCGATGAACGTCGTCATTGGCTACACCGATCTTCTACTCGACGAGGCGTTCGGGACTCTGCAGGGCGAGCAGCGCCCCGTCCTGAGTCGCCTGCGGGACAATGCCTACTCACTGCTCGAGCTGATCAACGCCACGCTCGAAGTGAACCGGATCGAGGCCGGTCGCGCCCGCCTCGAACTGTGCGACGTGAGCCTGCGGCAGCTCCTCACCGAGGTCCAGCGCGACGTGGGCCACCTGCCGCGGCAGCCCGGCGTGGTTTTGCAGTGGGACGTCTCTGCCAACGACCGCACGCTTCGCACGGACCCGGCGAAGTTCAGGATCATCCTCAGGAACGTGATCGGCAACGCGCTGAAGTTCACCGAGCAGGGTGCCGTGACCGTGCGGGTGGTGGAAGAACCGGCTGCGGGCTGGCTCAACATCCACGTCCACGACACGGGGCCGGGCATTCATCCCGACGATCTGCCGCATATCTTCGGTATGTTCCGCCAGGCACATCAGAACAACCACCGCGGCGGAGTCGGCCTCGGCCTTTACATCGTCAAGCGGTTCGCCGAACAACTGGGCGGCCAGATCAGTGTGACCAGCAGCCTGGGCAGCGGTTCCACGTTCCGCCTCTCCCTGCCGACGGGTCTCGGCCGAGCCGACCTACAAGTCGGCGCCGCGGCCTAGTGCGACTTCCCGCCCGCCTTCGCATTCCTCGCGCACATTGAATTGGCGCCCGAATCCGCATAAGACACGAGCGCGCTCGAAACCGAGGGAGCTGCGCTGATGTGGCCGGTTGTTCTGTGGTGGGCGGTGATCGAGGGGTTGGGGCTGGCGGCCTTTCCCCTGGCATTCGCCCTGTATGGCCCGACGGCGGCCTACGGCTATCCGTTCGCCAAGGTGCTCGCCCTGCTCGCCGTGAGCTACGTCGCGTGGTTGGCCGGCTTCATCCTCCCGATGCCCGTCGCCGTGCCAGGCGCCGTCGCCGCCCTCGGGCTGGCGGGACTGGGCGCGGCGTGGCGGCAGCGCGACGGATTGCGCGCCTGGTTGCAGAACGGCGGGGGCCGGACGATCGGCCGCCACGAGATGCTGTGGACGTTCGGTTTCCTCTTCTTCGCGTATCAGCGCTCCCTCGCACCGGACATCTTCGGCGCCGAGAAATACATGGACTTCGCCTTCTTCAACGTCCTGCGGCGCACCGACAGCATGCCTCCCCCCGATCCGTGGATGTCGGGCGAGACCATCAACTACTACTATTTCGGCTATCTGATGTTCGCCAACCTCGCGCGCCTCGTCCCCCTGGC
>JBBITY010000115.1:0-1581 GCA_037440565.1 Desulfurellales bacterium | reverse complement strand
TGAGTTACAACCTCTGCATCGCGACGATCGGCGGATTGGCTTTTGCGCTGACCGCTGCGGTCGTGTTCCAGCTCACTCGACGCTGGGGCATCGCCCTGCTCGGCGGGGCGCTGTCGTCGCTGCTCGGCAACCTCGACGGCTTCCTGCAGCTCCTCGAAAAGGGCACGCTGCGGGGCATGGATTACTGGCGCTCCTCGCGCGTGGTGGCGCGCGGTGACACCATCAACGAGTTCCCGTTCTTCAGCACGATCCACGGGGATCTCCACCCGCACTTCATCGTCCTGCCCGTGAGCATCACGCTGCTCGGCGTCCTGCTCGACGAGCGGCTGTTTTCCTCGCAGGCCGACGCGCAGCCCGCGAACCCGTATCGCGCGCTCCTCCCCTTTGCGCTGGTCGCGTTCATCTTCGGCGCGATCATCGCCATCAGTCCGTGGGAGTTGCCGATGGGCGTGTTGGTGGTCTTCCTGCTCGCCGGCCGCTGGCAGCCCTTGTGGCCGCTGTTTTCACGCCCACGCCTGCAACTCCTGGTGCGCGTGCTCGGCGTGCTGATCGGCGGCTACATCCTCTTTCTTCCCTTCTACTTGGGCTTCGAGGCGCCAACGACGGCGCGCGGGCCGAACGATGTGTGTATCGGGTCCGCGTGCTTCAAGGTGGCGCGCTCCTCCCTGAAGGAATTCGTCACCGTGTTCGGGCTGTTGTTGTCCCGCCGGCGTTGTTGGCCGGCGTTCGGGCGGCGGCGCTGCTGCCGGTGGGCCGGGAATGGCGCCACCTTCTGATCGCAGCAGCGGGCTTCGCCACCGTCTTTGCGGCGCTGGCAGGCAACGCGGTCATGCCCTTGCTCGCTGTGTTGCTGGGCGCCGCCCTGCTGGTCGCCTACCGTGGGGCGGACGAGGCCGAGCGCGGTGGCTATCTCCTCGTCGCTGCCGCGGGGATCGCGCTGCTCGCGTGCGAGTTCTTCTACTTGAAGGATGCGTACGGCGAGAAGCTCTATCGCATGAACACCGTGTTCAAGCTGTACTTCCAGGCGTGGACGCTGCTCGCCATCGCCACCCCATGGTGCGTCGACCGCCTGCGAGCGCACCGGTGGCAGTGGTCGCCAATGCCGCGCGCGATCACGGCGGCGCTGGTCCTGCTGATGGCGGCCGCCGCCTGTTATCCGCTCGGCATCACGGCCGATCGCATGGGCACGCCGTATCGGACGCTGAACGGCAACGCCTATCTCGGGCGCGAGCATCCCGACGACTACGCGGCCATCGCGTGGCTGCGCGAGAACGTGCGCGACTTCCCCGTGATTCTCGAAGCCAGCGGCAATCCGTACTCGTATTACGCCCGCTTTTCGAGCAACACGGGGCTGCCCACCGTCATGGGATGGGCCAACCACGAGGGGCTGTGGCGCGCGCACGACCGAATCGTCGAGGAGCGGCGCGGCCATGTCGCGCGCATGTACAACGCGCCGACCCTGCCCGAAATCGCCCCTCTGCTCGACCGTTACCGGGTTCGCTACATCGTGGTGGGGGACCTCGAAAGGCAGGACTATCAGCCGGCCGGCCTGCAGAAATTCGCAGCACTGGACGTCGCGTT
>JBBITY010000114.1:0-9043 GCA_037440565.1 Desulfurellales bacterium | reverse complement strand
CCCGCGGCTGAAAGTCGGCGAACACGCCGAGATCCAGGTGCAGCGTGTCGCGCACGTTCATGTCCTCGTGGTAGCGGCCGCTCCAACGCAGGGTCCGTCCCGCCCGCCGCTCGACACCGCTCAGGTCCACTCCCCGAGCCCGGAGATCGTCGAGCACCTCAGCGGGAAAGTCGTCTCCAATCGCGGCCACCATGCGGACCGGAACGAAGAAGCTGGCTGCTAGGGCGAAATATGTCGCCGCGCCGCCGACGACGTTTTCCGCCCGTCCGAACGGGGTCTCCACGGAATCGATGGCGACCGAGCCGACGACCAAGAGGCTCACTGCGGTGTTCCCACGTACTTCCCGATAAGCGGGGCCAAATCGCGCTTGAGGTGGGCGGGGATGGAGCCGTGGTCGGTGATGATGGCCTCCGCCAGGGCATTGGCGCACGGGCACGTGCGGGTGGGCGGCAGGTCGGCGACGACGCTGGCGATGCTCCGCCGGGCGAGATCGACGTTCTCGCCGAGGATGCGCAACACCTCCTCGATCACGACGTGGCCGGCGGCCGGATTCCAGCAGTCGTAGTCGGTACACAACGCCAGGCTCGCAAAGCAGATCTCCGCTTCGCGCGCCAGTTTGGCCTCTTGCCAGTTGGTCATCCCAATCACGTCCGCACCCCACTGCCGGTAGAGCTCCGACTCCGCCAGGGTCGAGAACTGCGGTCCCTCCATGCAGAGGTACGTGCCCCGCGAATGGACCGTGCCGCCCGCCGCGCGCGCCGCTTCCGCCAACCGCGGGGCCAGGACCGGACACACCGGGTGGGCCAAGCTGACGTGCACGACGATTCCCCGCCCGAAGAACGTGCTCGGCCGTGCGACGGTGCGATCGATGAACTGATCCGGTACGACGACATGCCCAGGCGCGATGAGCTCGCGCAGGCTGCCCACCGCGCCGACGCTGATCAGCCATTCCACACCGAGCCGCTTCATGCCGAAGATGTTGGCGCGGAAGTTGATCTCCGAGGGGATGATGCGGTGGCCGCCCGTGCCGCGGCAAGAACACGAGATCGACGTTCCCGAGCCGTCCCCGGACGTACTCGTCCGACGGGTCTCCGAACGGAGTCGTCACCTGCAGCCGCTCCACCCCGGTCAGGCCGGGCATCTCGTACAAGCCGCTTCCGCCAATCACTCCAACCGTGGGCACTTGCATCACCTCCGAATGATCCGCAGCACCGGCCCAGCCTCCACAAGCAACCGCGACACCGGCTTCATAATTTCCCCGTCGATCATGTACGGGGTCGGCTGCTGAAAGTCCACTCGGAGGCGCCGGGCCAAGCCGTCATGAACCCGCCGCGACCCCGTCGGTCGGCCGCGGCGGATGCGCCACAATCGGCGCGCCAGCTCGCCCTCCTGCAGAGAGCCAGCGAAGACGTGGAAGTACCCGCGCCGCTCGCGGGCGCGGTAGGTGGGGCGAAATCCCAACCCGATGTCCTCGATGCTGCTGGCGTAGATGACGGAGAACTCGCTGAACGGCACCAGTGTTTCGTCGCACCACATCCGGGCCCGAGTCCACTCGAAGACCTCCCGCACCAACGGCCCGCGTACGATGGCCGAAGCGATCAGACGCGCGAGCAAGGTCGCGGCGCCCAGGCGCCCTTGCCGCGGTCCGTCATAGTACGCACGCAGGAACCCGACCACCACCCCAGCGCCCACCACGAAGCCGGAACCATTCACGCCCAGTAACTGGTGCTCCATGAGGTCCACGGACTGGCCCGTGCGATAGTCGGCAACGACCTGAGCGAGCATGCGCTCGGGCTGCCAGGCGGGGCAGCCCACAGCGCGGGCGACAGTGTTCATGGTCCCGGCGCGCAACGGCAAGAAGCGCGGCAACTGCCGGTCGCCATACGCCTGCACGAGCGCTGACAGGACCCGCGTATACGTGCCGTCGCCGCCGCACACCGCCAACACGTCGATGTCCCGGTCGCGGCACTCCGCCGCGACCTCCGCCACGTCCGCCAGCGTTGGGATCTCCCGGACCGAACCAGCGCTGCCGACCACATGTCCGAGTCGCTGCGCGCGGTCCCCAGCGCGCCGGTTCCCGCCGGCCTCGGGGTTGACGACGACGCCGATACCGCCCACGAGCCGTCAGTACTCCTTCGAAAATTCCTCGGAACCTTCACCCACACCCTCTCCCGTTGGTAATGTGAGAGAGGGGTCTGTGCGCGTGCGCGCTGGACTCTCGTGCATCTCGGACGGCCCATTGGGGGACGACCCCGTGGCGAGACGGCTGGCGGCGAGCTGTCCACAGGCAGCCTGAATGTCCTGACCGCGGCTGGCGCGCAGCGTGGCGTTCACGCCTGCGGCACGCAAGCGGTGTTGGAACGCGTGAATGACCTCCGGCGCCGGCGGCTGGAACTCCGCCCCGGGAAACGGATTGAAGGGAATCAGATTCACCTTGGCTCGGATGCCGTGCAGCAGCCGCACCAGGCGCATGGCATCCGCCGGCCGATCGTTGACGCCATCGAGCAGGACATACTCGAACGTGATGCGCCGACGTTGGGCGATCGGCAGGGTCCGGCACGCCTCCAGCAGTTGCGCGAGCGGGTACTTGCGATGCACCGGCGTGAGCCGCTCGCGCAGTGCGTCCGTCGTGGCGCTGAGCGAGACCGCCACCTGCACGCGCGTGTCGCGCACCAGGCGCTGCAGCGCCGGTACCAGACCTACAGTGGAAACGGTGATGCGGCGGCTGGAAAAGCCGAGCCCCCACTCCGCGCCGAGGATCTCGATCGCCTCGATCAGGGCATCGTAGTTTGCCAGCGGCTCGCCCATGCCCATGAACACGATGTTGGTGATGCGCTCCCCGGCGTCCAGGGCGCCGCGCGCCGCAATCACCTGCCCGACGATTTCCGCCGCCGTCAGATTGCGCTGCCACCCGAGCTGGGCGGTCGCACAGAAGCGGCAGCCCATGCCGCAGCCGGCCTGCGACGAAACGCACACCGTCAGCCGCGGCCGATCGGGAATCAACACCGTTTCTATGGCGCGGCCCGCCTCGAGTCGGAAAAGCAGTTTGCGCGTTCCGTCTGCGGACCGGACAACCTCGGCCGGTGTCAGGCGGGGCAACGCGAACTCGCGCTCCAGGGCCTCCCGCAGCGGGCGCGGCAGATCGCTCATGACCGCAAAGGTCGCGGTGCCGCGCTGGTACAATCCGCGCAGTGTCTGCACGCTGCGGTACGCCGGCAGGCCCTGAGATCTCACCCACTGCCGGAGCGCACGCGGTGTGAACAAGCGCCGCGCCGGTTCGCCAGAGGGCCGGTCCGGGTCAGTATTCCTGGAGATCGTGTTGTCCGAAGAAGAATCCGATCTCCCAACGCGCCGTGTCTGCGGCATCTGAGCCATGCACCGCGTTCTTCTCCACGTCGGTGCCGAAATCCCTCCGGATCGTATTTGCCGCCGCCTTGGCCGGATCCGTCGCGCCCATGATCGCGCGCGCCGTGGCGATGGCGTCCGGGCCTTCCAAGACGCTCACGAAGATGGGCCCCGAGGACATGAACTCGATCAGGCTCGCATAGAAGGCCTTATCGCGATGGACGACGTAGAAGCGCCCGGCGTCCTCGATTGACAACCGCATGAACTTGGCCGCCACAACGCGCAGCCCACCCGCTTCGAAGCGGGCGAGAATCTCGCCGATCTTGCGCTTGCGGACGGCATCCGGTTTGACGATCGACAGCGTCCGTTCCTTCATGCGATCACCGCTCGGCAAACACGGCCGCCATGGTCACCCCCATCTCGGCCGGATTGGTCGCGACGCGAACGCCCGCTGCTTTGAATGCTGCGATCTTATCCGCCGCAGTTCCCCGACCGCCGGAAATGATGGCGCCCGCATGGCCCATCCGCCGCCCCTTCGGCGCCGTCTGGCCCGCCACGAAGGCTACCACCGGTTTGGTCATGTGAGCGCGCACAAACTCCGCCGCTTGCTCTTCGGCGGTGCCGCCAATTTCGCCGATGAGGATCACTCCGTCCGTATCGGGATCGTCTTCGAAGAGCTGCAGCGCGTCGACGAACCCGGTGCCGACGATCGGATCGCCGCCGATACCGATGCAGGTCGACTGCCCCAAACCCAGGCTGGTGAGCTGATGGACGGCTTCGTAGGTGAGCGTCCCGCTGCGCGAGACGACACCAATGCGCCCGGGCTTGTGAATGTACCCAGGCATAATACCGATCTTGCACTCACCGGGCGTGATGATGCCGGGGCAGTTCGGGCCAATCAGGCGGGTGGTGCGCCCTTCGAGAAAGCGCTTCACCCTCATCATATCGAGGACCGGTATCCCTTCCGTGATGCAGACGACGAGCGGCACACCCGCAGCGGCGGCCTCCATGATGGCGTCGGCCGCGAACGGCGGGGGGACGTAAATCACCGACGCATTCGCTCCGGTTGCCGCGACCGCCTGCGCCACTGTATCGAAGATGGGGATGCCCTCGAAGTCGCTGCCTCCCTTGCCGGGGGTGACGCCTGCGACCATCTGCGTTCCGTACTCGCGGCACGCGCGGGTGTGAAACTGCCCGGTCGATCCGGTGATCCCCTGCGTGACGACTCGTGTTTGCCGATTGACCAATATGCTCACGTGTATTCCTCACGTCGTGCGGCGCCGAACGCTAACGGCAAATCCGCGGCAAGTCAATTTGACCGCGCCGACCGGGCGCCACGTAGCGCTTCGAACGTGCGCCGCAGCCCCTCCTCGAAGCCCACTGTGGGCTGGTAGTTGAGCTTCTGCCGCGCGCGATCGATCGACGCGAGCGTGTGGCGGACGTCGCCGCGCCGGGGAGCGACATGCCGGCGCGGCAGCTCGCGGCCGACGAAACGTCCGATGATCGCGGCGATCTCGAGGAGCGAATGCCGTTCGCCGCACGCCACGTTAAACACCTCGCCCGACACGCCGGGGGCGACGCACGCCAGCCGATTCGCCTGCACGACGTTGTCGATGTACGAGAAGTCGCGCGACTGCTCGCCGTCGCCGTGAATCTCGAGCGGCTCCCCATTAAGCGCCGCTCGCATGAACAGCGGCACGACCGCGGCATAGCGCGACTCCGGATTCTGCCGCGGCCCGAACACATTGAAGTAGCGCAGGCTGACGGTCTCCAATCCGTAGAGTTTTGCGAATACCCGGCAGTAGTGCTCGGCAGCGAGCTTCGACACCGCATACGGAGAGACGGGCGATGGCGTAAGATCCTCGGTCTTCGGCAAGGTCTCGTTGTCGCCGTAAACCGAGGATGACGAGGCGTAGACCACGCGTTTCACTGACGGAACTTCCCGCGCTGCCATGAGCACGTGTAGCGTCCCGTGCACGTTCACCTCGTCACTGCTCAACGGATCGTCGACCGAGCGCTCCACGGATCGCAAAGCTGCCTGGTGCAAGACGTATGTCACGCCGCGCATCGCCTGCCGCACCGCATCGAAGTCGCGTAGATCGCCTTCGGCCACCTCGATTCGATCGCGAATCCCCTGGAGATTTTCCAGCGAGCCGGTGGAAAAATTGTCGAACACCCGCACTCGCTCGCCAGCGTTCACCAAGGCTTCGGCCACATTCGAGCCGATGAATCCCGCCCCACCCGTGATCAGATACATACGTCCTCTTCCTGCGCGCACCGCGTCTACGGCGTCCCGCTCACGCCCGTGCCTCCGCGCCGGCCTCGGCGCCCGCCGTTGGGGAGGCGCCCGCTCTCGCGGCCGAGGCGCTCCTCGATCGCCCGTATGCGCGCCTCTAAATCGTTGCGGCCGCGGTGTTCGCTGCCCATCAGCGCCCGCCGCCCCCCGTCGAGAAAGAGGTTGCGGAGCTTGTATGCCGTCGTATGGCTGACTCGATAATGCTCCCGGATCTCGTCCAACGAGCGTTCGCGTTTGATCAGCTCGAGCGCAATCGACACTTTCTCCTCTACGGTCAGCTTTTCTCGCGGTCTCATACACTCCTCCGTAGAACCTCAGGGGCCGTAAGCCCCATGCTCTCGTACTCGCTCAGCCGCCGCGCCGTTCCCCCCTCGCGCGGCGCGAGCAGCGGCGGGGACGCCTCGGGGCGCAACCACCGGTCGGCAAATTTCCCCAATCCCACCAAAAACCCGACGCCCCACGCAACGTGAATGGTCACAAACGCCAGCGCCGTCGCCAGCCAACTGTACACACCGCGGTGCAGGGCATGCACGGCTGCGATGCTCAGCACACCCGCGCCGTACGTCCCTGCCAACGCCCCGGCCGGGGCTGCGGTCCCTGCGCCCGCCAGCGCCGCCACGGTCAAGCCGCCGACCGCCGCGACGAATACGGGTGGCACAAAATGGCGCCAGCTCATTTGTCGCGGATGCTTTTGCAACACGCGCACCTTCCATTCGCCGTACTGGTAGAATTGGCGCGCGCACAGGTGGACACTACACCGGTTCTGATACCAGCTCCGCATGGCCGGGTTGAGGACGACGCGACCGCCCGCTTTGCGAATGCGGTAATTCAGTTCGTCGTCCTGGTTTCGCACCAGCTCTTCGTCAAACAGGCCGAGGCGCTCGAACAGCGCCCGCGGCCACATCCCCAGGTACACCGTGTCCACGTCACGCTCCGTGGTCCCGAAATGGAAATAGGCGCCGATGCCGAAGCGCGACGACATCGCAGTCGCGACCGCGTCACCGAACAGCCCACCGCCGACCGGCCGCATCGGCCCGCCAACGTTGGCGGCCCCTGTTCGGCGCAAGGTTTCGACGCCGATCCGAATGTAGTCGGGCGCGATCCGCGTGTGCCCGTCCACCCGCGCGATGATGTCGCCAGCGGCCGCTCGGATGCCGATGTTCATCGCCGTCGGGACGATGCGGCGTGGGTTGTGCACAACCCGCACGCGCCCGTCGCGCTGCGCGTACGCCCGGGCGATCGCCGCCGTCCCGTCGTCCGAATCCCCGTCGACAAGCACGACCTCGAGCGCTTCGCGGGGGTACTCCTGTGCCAGCACCGCTTCGATGCAGGCCGCGATGTAACTCGCTTCGTTGCGCATTGGAATGACAACGGAGACCAGGGGCCAGGCTGTATTCATGCGCCGTCTCCCAGCGCCGCGGCGTACACGGCCTCTGTGCCCGCCACCATGCGCTCCAGGGAGAACTGCTCGGCGCGCCGCCGCGCCGCCTGGCCCATGGCCGCTCGCAACTGTTCGCCTCGCATAATCGTCAGTCCGTAATGCACGAAATCCTCGACCGCGTTGGGCCGCACGAGAAAACCCTCCTCGCCGCTGGCGAACAGCTCTCGGGTCCCGCCGACATCGGTGGCCACGACCGGGAGCCCGCAGGCCATTGCCTCCATCACCGCGTTCGGCAGGCCCTCCCACGAAGAGGTCAGCCAAAACATGGCCGCCCGAGGTAAGATGCGCTCGACATCGTCCCGCTCTCCCAGCAGATCGAGGCTGCCGTCGAGTCCGAGCTGCCGCGCCCGCTCCTGCACCGCTTCCCGCAGCGGGCCGTCGCCGACGATGGCGAACCGCATATGCGGTATAAGCCGGCGCACCCGTGCGGCGGCTTCGATGAAGAGCAGGGGGTTCTTTTGTGCCACGATTCGCCCGACGGTCACCACGGTCGGCGGGCCTGACGGGGTCTCCGCGGCAGGACGGAAGCGCTGCGTATCAACCCCGTTGTAGACCACGTCGATCCGCGTTCGCATCGCGTGGTAGTGGCGCGCGATGTACTCGCGGACTTCCATCGAGTTGACGATGATCCGCGCGCTGCTGCGAAACGCCGCGATGTTCGCCAGGTGATGGACCCAGCCCTGCGACTTGCAGTTGCGGGCGGAGGTCACGAGTGGCACACGCCTGCCGCTCCATCGCGCCGCCCACGCATAGGTGTTCGCGATGAAGAGCCACGCGTGGACGAGGTCGATCCGGTCGCTGGCGAGTGCGGCGGCCAACCGCCGCACTCGCTCGAGACCAACGCCGCCGATGGTGCGCACGGGCACGCCAGCCAAGGCGATTGTCGAGGACAGCGCACTGCCCGCGTCCGCCAGATCGTACACGATGGGCGCGAAGCGGCTCCGGTCCAGCCTGCGCACCAGTTCGCACAGTTGCCTTTCTGCTCCCCCGATGGTCAGTTGCCCGATGACCAAGGCGACGCGCCGCGGAATTGAGCTCCGTTCAGCCACGCACCATCCTCTCCGTCAACCCGCCGGGCGGCGGGTGTATATCTGGATGGCGCCGACGCGGTGCGCGGGTGCATATCCCGCCGCAATGTCCCGGTGCAACGCCTCCCAATTGCCGTCTGCCACCACGATCGCCCCCGGCTCTCGTCGTCGAATCAGCTCGCGCAGCTCGTCTCGGCGCATCACGTGAAACCGTCGCGCTGCGGCCGGGTCGAGCTTCTTGGCGACGTTCGATTCCCAAAAGCCCACCCCGCGGAAGCCTGGCCGCTGGCTGAGGACAGGGTAGCCCTCCCACCACGAGAGCACGGGCTCGCCGGGCGCGGTGTGCTGCTGCAGGAACGCGGTCACCTCTGCCACGGTGGACCGGCTCCACAATGCGCGCTTCGCCCCGATGTCCGTGTCGGCGGGGTCGCGCTTTATCAGCGGGTAGAGGCCGAGCACATAGACGGCCGCCAGCGCCGCCGCGAACAGCCGCCGCGGCGCCAGCGCCGTCAATGCCGGTACTGCCGCAATAAGGAGAAACGGGAGAAACTGCGTGGCGTACTCCAAGTAGGTCGGGGTGGCCGCGAGATAGGTGAACGCCAGCAGCAGCGCGCACGCGGCGGCGGGCCAGGTTTGCCGCGGGGCGCGCCACACACCGTATCCCGCCAGCCCCCACAGCACTGCGTGCTGAGGCAACAGGAACCATTTTGCCACCACGGCGAGCTTCTGCAGCAGAATCGCCGAGGCACCGGCAACCTCGCGGCGCAAGCTATGGAAGGCCACGTTGCAGAACCAGAATTCCTCGGGATGCCGCACCGCCACGACGAGCCACGGAAGCGACGCCAGCACACCGCCGCCGGCGCACGCCAAGAGGGCGCGGCGCCCCCCGCGCGCGGCGAGCCCGGCGAGCAGAAGCGCCGCCGCAGCCGCCGG
>JBBITY010000113.1:7840-9103 GCA_037440565.1 Desulfurellales bacterium | reverse complement strand
ACCTCACCACAGTGTTGCCAGTCGGGCCAGCACGTCCTCAGGCGCGGCATCTTCCGGCACGCGCGCGAAGTAGAAGCCGGTTCCCGGCACCGGCGGCGCCGGTTCACCTGCCCAGAATGCCTCGTCGAGGATCACACTTCCTACTCCGCCCCAGCGAGCATTGGCAATGCAGAAGTCGATGCCCTGCTCTGTTCCGGGCGCGAAGGCACTGTCTGGCACCTTCAGCCCGACGTCCCACCGGTAGTGTCTGGCGACGTTGATGACGGGCTGGTACCTGCCCACTTCCTCGGCAGACCTCGGGCCGCGCCCGGAGGTTTCCTCCAACAGAAGCGCGTCGACGCGTGACTCGGCAAACGTCCGCAAGAAATCGGCGACGTACATGGAAGCCGACTCCACATCGTCCCCGCTGACCTCGACCTCGGCCAGATCCGCCACATCGTTCGCCCTGGCGTGCGCCCATGCGATCAACCGGCGTGGCGATGGGGCGGTGATCACCAGCGGAGTCGACGCCAAGCTGTCCCGCGCGGCCGCGGCGATTTCACTCAGCAGGGAGCGCGGCCCTTCAGCGGATAGCAACGTCTTGAGCGCAAAGCCGACCCGCCGCTTGCCGGCCATCCCGGCGACGAGGCTTGGATGCGCCGTGAGCCATGCGTCGAAGAACCCTTCCAGCGGCAAGGGCGCCACGCCGGGCCTGAGCAGGCGGTGCGCCTTGCAGTAGTACGCGAGGAACTCCGCAGCATCGAGCCAGGGAATGCTGCCGCCCGCCAGCACACGCGCGCTGTACCCAAAGTGGTCCAGCCAGAGCAGCGGCTTGGTCTTTGCGCCCGCGGCGATGCGTTCAACGAGCGCCGCACACATCAGCGCGTCTCCGTCTTCCCTCCGGGGGCGGACCTCTCCCGCTGCAGGGCCTCGATCCGGGCCTCCAGCGCGGCGATGCGCAGGTCCTTCGGGTCGGGCATGAACACCTCGGCGATGTTGCTGGCCGGCATCTTCTGGCGCGTCGCGCCGACGCCCGCATACACCACCGAGACGTCGTCCCACGAGCCGTAATACGGGATGTCCGCTGGCGGCTCCGGCTTCGTCCACTCCTTCACGAACTCCTTGTACGGCCGACCCCGCTTCAAACGCGCGGCGCGCTCTTCGCCGCGGGCCCTGCGCGTGGCTTCCTCGTCGACGACCAGCGTGTCCCGATCGTACACCACGCGGTAGATGTCCCACGCAGACTCGTGCGAGATCAGGTCCTCGCTCAAATCCTTCATCACC
>JBBITY010000113.1:2361-7830 GCA_037440565.1 Desulfurellales bacterium | reverse complement strand
GAGGGCCTGCTGGAAGTAACCGAGCGCCAGCGCCGGATCACGCTCCAGGACATCGCCGTAGCCGGCGCCGGCCCCCTGGCACATCATGTAAATCTCGCCCTCTTGCGCCAGCTCGAAGGCCATGCCCGCGTCCTGGGTGACGTACTGGGCACCGGGAATCGGCCGCTCGTTCATCAGGCGGACGATGTCGAACGGAAATGCCCCGGGATGCCCCTTGAGGTAGTCGAAGACGTTGATCCCCTTCACCTTCGCCACCGGATAGGCCGGCGAGCTGTAGCCCCCGAACAGCGGGGGCGTGGAGCAGAACCACGAGCCCGATTGCCCGGTCATGAAGCCCCACATCATGCTCCCGCGCACCGTCACCATCTGCTCGTAGCCGAGGCCGCCGCGGTACTTGCCCCACCCGACGCGGTCCGTGGCCAGATGCTGGGCGATCAGCCGCACCATCGGCAGCTCTTCCTCGTTCAGCTCCTGCTCACCCGTATCGCACATGTAGCCGAACATCGGCGACACCGAGTGCTCCCCGTCCTTGTTCTCGCGCGCGCCCTGGCCATTGCCGTTGATGTCGGCGCAGAAGTTGCCCGTCACCTCGAAGTGCTGCGTGAGCCCCCCATAGATGAAGGTCGCGGGCTGGTTGTACTGCCCCGCGATGATGCTCGTGTACCGCTTCGCCAGGCCGTAGAGCAGCTTGGCGAAGGCGGCGCCGGGCAGCGACACGGCGCGGAAGAGCGGCAGCAGGCTCATCGCGTTGGGAGCGTCGACCGAGGCATCGAGCAGCGACTTGGGATCGGTGGCGAAATCGATCGGCGAGATCACCGCCTGGTTGTGCGGCAGGTCCGGCCAGATGTTCTGCAAAATAGCGGTCAGGAGCGCGATCTTGGTGGGCGCCAGCGTCGTATTGATCGAGCGGTTGGTGAACTGGGGCGCCGAGCCGCGAAAATCGACGATCATCCGATCGCCTTTGACCGTCAGCGCGAGGTTCACCTTGATCAGCGCGTTTTCGCGCAGCGTGGAATCGAGCCAACTGACGGCGCGCACCGTGCCGTCGGGCATCTCCGCGATGCGCCGCCGGACCTCGGCCTCGGTGTCCTCGAGTGTCTTGCGCAACGCGGCGATCAGATACTCCTGGCCGAACTCGGCGATGACCGCCTGGATGCGCGCGATCAGCCGCAGGCAGGCGTGCAGCTTGACCTTGATGTCCTCGTACTGAAGCTTCGGGTCGCGCACGGAGTTTTGCAGGAAGGTCAGCAGGTCGCGCTTGATCTGGTAGCGCTCGACGATCTTGAAGGGCGGCATCTTGAGCCCTTCATCCCACTTGCTTTCCGCCCGCGCCGGCATGCCGCCAGGCTCGCAGGCGCCGTTTTCGCCCTCGTGAATCGTCGACGACACCCAGCAGACGATCTCGCCTTCGTGGAAGACGGGAAAGATCAAGCTCTGGTCGGTGTTGTGGACGCCGCCGTAGCGAGAGTCGTTGTGAATGAATCCATCCCCTTCCCGCACGCCCACCGTCGGGTCGCTCACCCAGTACTTCTTGATGAACTTGAGCGGGTAGTGGCACACCCCGGCGAAGCCGACCACGCCCTGCGGGCCGATCATCGCCAGATCGCCCGACGCCGTGTACACCGCGGTCACCAGGTCGCCCCACTTCGCTCCCGGCGCCGCCCCCATCTGCTCGACCATCGTGAAGCTTTCCGAGAGCGCCGAGTCCAGACGCCCCCGCACCTGGCTCAGCCGATGCGGGTCGGGACCGCTTGCGAGAACGGCCTCCTCCGCCGCTGTGCGCGGCGCGATCCGGTGCTCGCGCATGACCTCGGGGTCGGGGCCATAGAACAGCTTGTGGTCCTCGAGGAACTGATTCAGCAGCCGCTGTTCTTCGGCGCTCAATCCACTGTGCTGGCTACTGGTCTCTTTGCTCACGATGGCCTCACGTCACCACTCGGGATCTCGACCTGTTCTGGCGCGATTGCAGTGCTCCGCCACCGGTGAGTACCCACGGAGGATCGAACCTGGCCAGGACGTGAAGAACCCGCCTTTGCAGCAAAGTGAGTTTATCGCCAGACACGGCCTTGCTGCTCCCAAAGTTCGAAGAGCCAGGACCAAAACTCACGGCTCTTTCCCAGGTAGCGCTCAAGCAGCGGCCAGAGCTCGCGAATCATGCGAGCAGAAACAAAGGTGAACACGTCGTCTGGCTTCGCCTGTCGCATCAGCTTGCCGACAAAATACGCGCGCACCTCCGGATCTGGATCGTGCAAGCTCCGTTCGAAAGCATCGAGAGTCAGGTCGCAGTCCCACAGAAAATAGGGACGGCCCTTTGGTCGAGCAAGAGATCGCGTGGTGTCGGATTCAACACGTGCTCGAAGCTAGCAAAGTTTGCTTTCCCGCACGAGGGCGCGTATCGATCCAAGGGTCTAGTGAGCCCCGCGCGTCGCCACAGTGGTCTCGCATGGGTTTTTGCCGCTGCCCCTTAGGCCCGCGTGAACCACGCGGCCCCCTGCCCTACCGCCTCGTACCGCCAGCCGGGCTCGACGAGGTAGGTCGTGTGGCGCGCGGTGACGACGGCGGGGCCTTCGAGGACGACGCCGCGTTCCAGGGCGCGCTCGTCGTAAATCTGTGTCTCGATCGGCTTGTCGTGGGTGGTGAAGTGGCATTTGCGGACGCCGGCCGGTTCGGGCGGGCGGGGGCGCAGGCCGGGCGGTTTGATGTCGGCGAACTGCACCGTTTCCAGCTCCACGTACGAGCAGACGCGAACCGTGTTGATGCGCACGCCCGCTTCCGGCGCCTGGCTCCCCTCGCCGAAACGCTTGCCGTAGCTGCTGTGGAACTGGTCGATGAGCTTCAGCACATCGTGTACGCTGCGCAGGCGGTGCAAGTCAGTCACCACGGCCGTCTGCACGCGCTGGTTCCCGTAGCGCATGTCCAGTTCGAGCCGATAGCGGATGTCCGCTCCACGCATTCCCTGGCGCAGCAGATCCTCGCGCCCGCGGCGCTCTAGCTCCTCGACCACGTCGTTGAACCGCTCGAAGTCCGAGAACAGGCGCTTGGCGTTGGCATCGAACAGCACCAGATACACCGACGTCTCGTGGATGTGCATCTGGTCGAGGTTGGCCGCGCCACAGGCCGAAAACACGGCGCTGAACGGGGGTGCCAGAATTCGATCGATCTTCAGCGCGTTGGCGATGCCGCAGGCGTGCAGCGGCCCGTTGCCGCCGTACGCCAGGAGCGTGAACTCGGCCGGCTCGTACCCGCGCGTCCGCAGCTCCGTCGCGATGCCGTCGGCCATGTCGTTGTCGACGGTCTGTTTGATCAGCCTGCACACGTCGACCACATCGCGATCGAGTGCGTCGCAGAGGTTCTCTTCCACGGCGAACACCGCGCGCTTGGGATTCAGCGCGATCCGGCCGCCGGCGTAGTTGGCCGGGTCGAGATAGCCGAGCAGCAGATCGGCGTCCGTGACGGTGGGATGCATGCCGCCACGGTCGTAGCACGCCGGCCCCGGATCCGACCCCGCGCTCTGCGGGCCGATCTTCACGGTCCCGTACAGACGGTCGTACCGCGCGATCGAGCCGCCGCCGGCGCCCAACGTCGCCAGATGCACCATCGGCACGCTGACCAGCCAGCGTTCGACGACCGGCTGGAAGTCGTAGTGCTTGATGCCGCCTTCCACCACCAGGCCGATGTCGAAACTCGTGCCGCCCATGTCGGTCGCCACGACGTTGCCCAATCCGGCCTGTACCGCCAGATGCTCCGCCGCGGCAATGCCGGAGACGGGACCGGAGTGCACGGTCTGCAGCGCCGCGGTGGAATTGAGCTGCGCCATCCCGCCGGAGTTGTGCACGACGAGCATGGGTTTCGCGTAGCCGCTCTCGCGGAGGTTCAGTTCCAGGGAGCCGAGGCCGTGGTACATCGTCTGATGGAGAAACGCGTCTATGATCGTCGACATGGCGCGCACGTACTCACCCTTGCGGCCGGCCACCTGGTGGGAGAGGAGAATCGAAATCGCGCCGAGCATGTGGCCCGGGTACTCGTCGAGGAAGATTTCCTGCACGCGGAGCTCGTGGGCAGGGTTGACCACCGCGTTCGTGAGCACGACCACGATCGCCTCGGCGCCGTGGTCGACCAGGTCGCGCACCTGCCGGCGCAGGTCCTCCTCGTCGAGCGGCAGGAGCACGTCGCCCTTGTAGTCGATCCGCTCGCGGACCATGCGGATCATCTCGATCGGCACGATCGGCACCGGGCGCGCGGCGCGCGGCACGTCCATCTGCACCGCCACATCCAACCCTTCGCCGTACCCGCGCCCGCGGGAGAGCGGCACGACGCTCTTGAACCCGGCCGTGACGAGCAGGCCCACGCGCGGCCCCTTGCGCTCGATCAGGGCGTTGGTCCCCAACGTGGTGGCGTAGCGCACCGAGTCCACCGACGACAGCAGCGCCTCGCGTTCCAGGCCCAGCTCGCCGCACGCCACCTCCAGCGCCTCGTTGAATCCCAGCGCTAGGTTGTGATGCGTGGTCAGTGCCTTGGCCGCGACGGAGCGGCGCTCCCAGACCACGAAGCAGTCCGTGAACGTGCCGCCGATGTCGACCGAGACGCGTTTCATGCTTTTGGGAGCGTTTGACAACGGTTTGAACGGATCCAGCGGATTGAAGCGTTTGGTCCCTGCGAATCCGCGTACTCCGTCGGACCCGTCGTCAGCTTCGTGTCCCTTCGCGGTTCTTCCACTGTTCCTTCAGCGCGTCGATATCCAGCTCGATGTCGTGCAGCGGCGGATGGCCGGGGACGGTGTACTCGGTTTCCACCATCGCGCCGCAGCCGGGGCAGTAGTACTCGAGGATGCGGCACCAGTCCGGATGCGGAGAAAAGGTGAACTGGTACTGCTGCGGATCGAGCAGCGGCTTGTGAATCTCGCGCGGGTCGCGGTCGTAGACCAGCAGGCCTTCCTTGTAATTGCCGCGCGCCGGGCCGATGACGTGCGCGCAGCGGCGGCACTGCCACTGCTCGGTGTCCAGCTCGATGCACAGATATTCGGTGATCGGCACCTTCATCTCCGGACCCTGAACCCCCGAATCCTCGAACCCGATCTTCGGCCCCCTCGAACGCTATCTCCTGCGCAGGACGATGTCCCGACTGGCGTTGAACTCGAACCGCCAGCCCTGCGGCACGCGGCAAGTGAAGAACGACTCTTCGACGATAGCGGGCCCTTCGCCCCGCGCGCCGGGCCGTTGCGCCTCGATCCGAAACACCGGAAGGTCGCGCCAGCCAGCCGCACCGAGGTACACGCGGCGAGTCGTGGAAGGCGCGGCGTCGCTCGCACCCGCGTCCGTACCCATGACCATCGCCGGATGGTCGATCACCTTCACCACCCGCAGCGACACGGCGAGCTGGTCGCTTGCCCGCACGCCGGGCGGCAGCCGCATCTCGCCGCCCAGGGGCGCGACGGACTCCTTGCCGTTGCGCGTACACGTCAGGTGCACT
>JBBITY010000113.1:0-2333 GCA_037440565.1 Desulfurellales bacterium | reverse complement strand
AAACCCTCGGCGAACATATCCCGCCTGGCGCGTTCCGTCAGACCGGCCACCGCCGCCCGCAGGGCCGCATCGGTGTTCTCGCACAGTCTCGCTTCGTACTGGTGCGCGACGTCGCTGAACCCGATGCCGAAGGCGCTGAACACCGCCGCCAAACCCGGAATGATGACGCGATCGATGCCGACGTGCTCCGCAATGCTGCAGATCTCCAGCGGGCCGGCGCCGCCGAACGCGGCGAGCAGGGTGGATGGAGTGACGTCCGCGTATGCTTTTAGCCCGTCTCCAATCTTCTTCACCCACGCGTCCTCCATGGCGACCAGCGCGCCTTCCAGGCTGAGGTTCAGCGGCTCGGCGACGTTGCGGCGCACCGCGCGCTCCGCCCGCTCCTTGTCCAGCCTCAGGTCGCCGCCGAAAAATGAGGCGGGGTCGAGGACGCCTTTCAGCAGGAACACGTCCGTGATTGTCGCCTCTGTACCACCCAAAGCGAAGCACGCCGGCCCCGGCGCGGCACCGACGCTCTCGGGCCCGACGACGATCGCCCCGGACCGCACTCTGATGATGGAGCTGCCGCCGACGCCCACGCTCACGATATCGCTCAGCGGATACGAAATGGGAATGCCTTCCACTTCGCCGCGGCGCTTGCCGCGAATGACATTCGCCTCGACCAGCCCGATGTCCGTCGTCGTCCCGCCGACGTCGACGGACAGCAACCGCTCGGCACGGTAGTGCGCCGCCAGCGCCTTGGCGCCTTCCAGACCCCCGCGCGGCCCCGAGCCATAGGTCTTGATGGCAATCGTTTTAGCAACGCGCGCCGAGTCGCCGTCGTTGCGGAAGATCAGCAGGGGACGCCGGTGCTTGTATTCGCGCAGAATGTGCTCCGCGTGGTAGAGAAAGCCCTCCATCGCGGGGTGCAGGAAGGCGTTGAACAGCGCCGTCCAGGTGCGGCGCGCGTCATGCGGATCGTCCGCGATTTCGTGCGAGAACAGGACCGGCACGGCGCCGAGCAGGTGGCGGGGAAATTTTCGCAACCAGACGCGCTTGAAGCGCATCTCGTCAGCCACATATCCCGGTGCGGTCAGAGCTTGCGAAAAAATCCCCGCGCCAACCGACGATGATACCAGCGCACGGGCGGGAGCAGTGCTCCCGCCCTCGAGACCGCTGCTGCCATGTGCCGGCGCTGCTCTTGGGGCGTGGTGCACCGCTCCACCCCGAGGGATTTCCTCGCGAGCCCTCAAGCTCACGACGAGGCGATTCGCTCCGGCCGAGGTGAGGGCGTTCACGACCGCGACCACAGCCGCGTCGTAGGCCTCGCCTTCCAAGGTGGAGTCGATGTGGCCGACGCGTTCCCCGACCAGCGCGGAGAACAGTTCGGCGCCGCCGGTCGAGTCGCGGAGGAAATCCGGCGAGGCGCCGGCCGCCAGTACCAACCCAAGCCGCTGGCCCTTGCGCTGGACCAGCGCATTGGTCCCCTGGGTGGTCGAGTAGCGGATGCAGTCGGTGGTGCGCAGCAGCTCGACGATCCGCTCCTCGCCGTAGATGACCTTCGAGACCTTCTTCAGCCCGTCGAAGAGGCACTTGCTGAGATCGTACGGGGTGGTGAGGGTCTTGGTGTAGTGCACCCGGGCGCCGTCGATGACGCAGATGTCCGTCAGCGTGCCGCCGTTGTCGATGTTGATGAGCTTCCCCACGGTCGAGGAGATCATCTACCCCACCGCTGCCGATTCGGGCAACCGCGCGTCCGCAGGGCGAGGACCGCTCACGACGGATTGAACGGATTGAACGGATTGAACGGATGGCAGTCCGAAAACGGATCGGGCAGGCTTGCAACCACCGATGAACACCGATTCGCACTTCGGACCCTCCGACAGAGTTTACCCTGAGAGCTTGTGAGGAAATCCACCGGGGTGGAGCAATGCTTCACCCCTCGAGAACGGTGCCGGTGCAACGCAGCTCCAATCTTGAGGGCGGGAGCACTGCTCCCGCCCTTCCCCGGGTGTCACGGCCCGGATTGAACGGATTGCGCGCCCACCCTACGGCTTCCGTTTGCCTCGGCCGGCAGGATTGGACTCAAAGCTGAAAGGCGGCATAATACGCGCCCATGCCGACTCGCCGCCGCAGCACTACGGCACAGGTCATCGCCGAACTGCAGAGCGATGCCAGCCTGCGCGATCAGTTCCTCCGCACTCTCGGAGACGGGATTGCCACAAAACTCGACCTGGTAGAGCAAGGGCGTATTCTCGAACGCCACACGCGTGTCCTCGAAGAGCTCATCGAGGCGGTCAGGGAGCAGGGTAAGCGCATCGAGGAACAGGGTAAACGGATCGAGGAACAGGGTA
>JBBITY010000112.1:0-9129 GCA_037440565.1 Desulfurellales bacterium | reverse complement strand
GGGAGGCCGGGGCGTCACGGACGGTTCACGCGGCCGAGCGGGCGGCGCGGAGCGCCGCCTCCGCGCAGCGGCCGCCGGGCGCTCGCTGGCGTCCGTATCTGCGTTCATCCGTGTGCATCCGTGGTTCCAACCGATTCTTCCGGGCTCGGGAGGCGGGCGAATCGAGGAAGCGGTCGTACCCCTCCATCATGCCGCGGTGGGCCAAGATGCTGAAGCGGCACGCGCGGCGGATGCGCGCTTGCTGCTCCCGCGTTTGGCCGCACAGCAGCAGCGCCCGTTCGGCGTTCTCACCGTGCTCTTCTTCCGCTTCCACGTGGATGGCCCAGAACTCCAGGGCCTTTGCGTCGAGGTGGTAGTGCGAACGCAGGCCGTCGTAGAGCACCTTTGCCCCGCTTGGGCGGCCGGGCACTTCCATCTCGACCGCCAGCCCGAAGGCGCCGAGGCCCTCCTCGAACGAGTTGCGGCAGTAGTAACCCAGGACCGAAGCGGCGCCGATGGTCGAGGCGAGCGGTAGGTGGTCGAGCAGCTCGTCGCGCGTGATGTCGAGGCCGCGGCAGAACTGCAAGTAGAGATCGTGGTGCTCCGCCTCCTTGATGTAGCCCATCTCGCCGGCCAGGTTGCGGGCGATGAGCTTGTAGATCTCGCGGTCGGGCAACGTCGGCGCGGACGCCAGCCAGGCCGCAATGCTCGGAATGGCCGGTTCGACGTAATAATAGAAATCCTTCGCCCAACGGCGCAGTCGCTGGCTGTCGAGCTTGCCCATCACCAGACCGCGCAGGAAGTTGCTCTGCGGCGCGTGGTCGCGCTTGAAGGCAATACACTCGTCCAAGAACTCGCGCGCAGACAGCGCGCGCTCCGTCACGAGACCCATGGTGTTCCCCCCCTTACGCGATGGATGCGGCACAAGCGTACTACGAGACTGGTGTCAGCCGCCAGAGGCCGGGTGCCGGTGGCACACGCGAGCTTGTGAGGAAATCCCTGCGAGGAAATCCCTCGGGGTGGAGCAGTGCTCCACCCCCTGAGCATGGTGCCGGCGCAACGCAGCGCCGGTCTTGAGGGCGGGAGCACTGCTCTCGCCCTTCTGCTGGTGTCCCCATCTGTTGCCGCGGGAATTTCTTCCACGCGCTGACACCTGACAGCCGCCACCCGAGACCTATGGTCACAGGCCCAGTTTCTCCAGCGCGAGCGCCTTCGCCCAACGATAATCCGCCTTGCCGGCGGGGCTACGCACCATCTCGTCGACGAAGATGATCGCGCGCGGGAGCTTGTAGCGCGCCAGGTGCCGAGCGGCGAACTCGATGAGCTCGTTCGCGGTCGGGATTTCGCCCTCGCGGGCCTGGACGACGGCGGTGACCTGTTGGCCGAAGCGCTCGTTTGGTGTGCCCACGACCACAGCGTCATACACCGCCGGGTGGTGCTTGAGCGCCATTTCGACCTCCTCGGGATAGATCTTCTCACCGCCGGAATTGATCGACACCGAGCCGCGCCCGAGAACCACAATCGCACCGTCCTCGGCCACGCGGGCGTGGTCACCCGGCACGGCGTAGCGCCGGCTGCCGACGATTGGAAACGTCTTCGCCGTTTTCTCGGGGTCTTTGAAGTAGCCGAGCGGCACGTTCCCGGTGCGGGCGAGCCACCCGCTCTCCGGATCGCCGGGCCGGAGCACGCGCGTGAGGTCATAGCTCAGCACCACGGTCTGCTCGTTCATCTTGAAGACCCCGCTGCTGGCCTTGCCGCCGGCCATGGTGATCTGCGTGCCGTGGCCGCCGGTCTCCGACGCGCCGAAGCCGTCGATAATCATGAGGTGCGGAATTTTCTCCAGGAACGCGTCCTTCAACGCCGGGGTCAAGATCGCCCCGCCGGACAGCATCACGCTGAACTGCGAGAGGTCGTAGTGCTTCTTCTCGAGCTGATCGAGCAGTGGGCGACCGAAGGCGTCGCCGACGATGGTGAGAAACGTGACCTTGTGGCGCTCGATGGTCGACCAGATGTCGTCGGGATCGAGGTGCTCGGGATGGTCCTGGATGATGACCGTGCCGCCCTGATGGAGGGCCGTGAGGGCCATCCAGTGGGAGGCGCCGTGCATGAACGGCGGGGCGGGCAGGGCGCGTAGCGTGCCCGCCTTGGCGACCTCCACGATGGTGGCGATGCTGTCGAATTTCTCTCCGCCAAGCGGGTGCCCGCCGAGAGCGCCGAAGAAGATGTCCTCCTGCCGCCACAGTACGCCCTTGGGCAGGCCGGTCGTGCCGCCGGTGTAGAGGATGTAGAGGTCGTCCGGCGACCAATCGAGCGCGGGTCGTTCCGGCGAGGCGTGGCGCAACACCTCCTCGTAGTCCACCGAGCCGGGTACCGGCGCGTGGCCGGAGCCGTCGGCGACCTGGATCAGGACCTCGAGGTTCAGCAGCTCATCGAGGATACGCCGGACGTTCGGCGCGAAGCGCTCGTGGTAAATCAGGGCCCGCGCATCGGCGTCGTTGAGGAGATAGATCAGCTCGTCGTCGACATACCGGTAGTTGACGTTGAACGGCGCCACGCGGGCCTTGTACGCACCGATCATGCCTTCCAGGTACTCGTTGCCGTTGTAGAGGTAGAGGCCGAGATGATCCTGGCCTGATTCGAAGTTTTCCAGCTCAGCGCGTTCCCGATGGCAGCCGAGACCGCGCTGGCGCAGATAGTTGCCGAGCCGGCGCGTGCGGTCGGTGAAGTCAGCCCATGTGAAACGGCGGTCGCGAAAGACGATGCATTCGCGCTCCGGAATGGCCGTCGCAATGGCCTCGTTGATCTCGGCAAGATTGAAACTCATCGGCGCTTTGCCTCCCGCATCGGGTCATCCTTCCCGAACGCGCCGTCAGGCGCAAGGGCGCCCGACGCTTCTCACGTCGCTCTCCCAGCTCTCTTGACCGGTCCCGGAGTGCCCCATATGTACCGGAGCGTCATGGGCGGCGGAGTATCGCTCGCGTTCGCTCTCGTCCGCGTACCCCGGGGCGCGCCGCGCCCGTCGGAGGCGCGCCTTCGCGAGGCCATCGCTCAGGATCGGGAGCGCTTGCGCTTGCCGCCGCCGAACGGCGCCACGGAGTTGCAAGTGGCGGGTCCGTATGCCGTTCTGGCGAACGGCACCGAGCTGGACGAATACGTCGCGTGGGAGCGGTGAGGGACGGCACTGCGCCGTCACTTTTGGCGGCCGGCTCGCTCGGCCTCACGGGCGCAGGCGTTCCAGCATGCGGGGGAAGGGGATCGTCTCGCGCACGTGGTGCAGGCCGCACAGCCACGCCACCATGCGCTCGAGGCCCATGCCAAAACCGGCGTGCGGCACCGAGCCGTAGCGGCGCAGGTCCAGGTACCAGGTGAATGCCTCCTCCGGCAGTTGATGCTGGCGGATCCTCTCCCGCAGTGCCGCCCAGTCATCCTCGCGTTGGCCGCCGCCGATGATCTCGCCGTAGCCTTCCGGGGCGAGCATGTCGACGCACAGCGCGACGCGCGGGTCGGCCGGGTCGGCCTTCATGTAGAAGGCCTTGCACGCAACTGGATAGCGATGCACCAGGACCGGCCGGTCGAACGACTGGGAAATCGCGGTTTCCTCGTCGCCTCCGAAGTCAGCTCCCCAATCGATCGCGAAGCCCTTCTGGCGCAGCAACTCGACGGCCTCGCTGTACGTGATGCGCGGGAAGGGCTTGCTGACCCGTTCGAGCGCTGCGAGGTCGCGGTCCAACACCTCCAACTCGCGCCGGCGCGCGGCGAGGACGCGCTGCACGATCGAGGCGACGAAATCCTCGGCGAGATCCATGTCGCCGGCGAGGTCCATGAACGCCACCTCGGGCTCGATCATCCAGAACTCCATCAGGTGGCGGCGCGTCTTTGATTTTTCGGCCCGGAAGGTCGGGCCGAAGCAATAGACCTTGCCGAACGCCATGGCCCCGGCTTCGAGGTAGAGCTGGCCGCTTTGCGTGAGGTATGCCTTCTCATCGAAGTACGGCGTCTCGAAGAGCGTGGTCGTTCCCTCGCAGGCCGCTGGCGTCAGAATGGGCGCGTCGAACAGGACGAAGCCGCGCGCATCGAAGTACTCGCGGCAGGCGCGGGCGACCTCGCTGCGAATGCGCAGGATGGCGTGTTGCCGCGCCGAGCGCACCCACAGGTGGCGGTGCTCGAGTAGGAAAGCCACGCCGTGCTCCTTCGGCGTGATCGGGTAATCGGCCGCCGTGTGCACGACTTCCAGGTGCCGAACTCGCAGCTCGTAGCCGAGCCGTGCCCGCGCGTCGGCCCGCACCGTGCCGGTGATGATGACGGATGACTCTTGAGGGAGGTGCTCCGCCATGGCGAACTGCTCCGGCGGGACGTCGTGCTTGAACATCACGCACTGCAGAATGCCCGTCCCGTCGCGCACCAGCAGGAAATGCAGCCTGCCGCTCGACCGCTTGTTGTAGAGCCAGCCCTTGAGCGTGACTTCCTCGCCCTCATGCCGCCCGATGTCCTCGATGTATACCCAGCTCACGTTGGTTCCCCTCCTCTGCACGGCTATAGCATGCCGCGTCACCGGCCAGAGAGCATGCCCAGGTGGCGCTTCGGCGAGTTGCGGTCGCCGCCGCCCGCGCGCCTCTTGACACGCTGCGCCAATTCGACATACTAAACGTTCAGTATGGCCGCTGTGCGGCCCGCACGCGCCGAGAACGGCCGGCGGGACCTCATGGATATCGCGATCGATTGCTTTGCCCGCTACGGGTACACGGCGACCTCGATCGACCGCATCGCCAAGGCTGCTCGCCTCACCAAGGGCGCGATTTATTACCACTTCAAGGACAAGGAAGACCTGCTCTTCGAGGCGGTCAAGACCCGCGTCAGCCAGTTCGAGCACCGCGTGACCGAGGACCTCGCCCCGATCCATGATGCGGTGGCGGCCCTGAGCCGGGTCACCGACGTGTGTCTCGAACACGCGACCAAGAGCAATCACCGGCGCTTCATCGTGACGCTCATGGTCGAAGCGCTCGACAACAACGCCCGCCTGTCGGCGCAATTTCGCGGCATGATGCGCCGTTTTCGCGCCTTCTTGCGCGATATCATCGAGCGCGGTCAACGCCAGGGCGCCTTTCGCACCGACGTCAGCGCGAGCACGGCCGCGGGGATTTACGCCGGGGCGGTGATGGGGGCGGAGATCCAATACTACCAGGACCCCAAGGCGATCGACTTACGCGATACGCTGCGGGTGTTCCTCGATCAGTATCTCACGTGGCTTCGGGCGCCGACGGCGCGCCGAACCGGGAGGAAGTGACCATGGTGAGTTTCCAACCCTCGGAAGAACAACAACTGGTGCGCGATACCGTCGCCAGCTTTGCGCGCGAGCAGATTCGGCCGCTGGCGCGTCAGGCGGACGAGACCGGCAGCATTCCCCAGGGGCTCATCCAGCAGGCCTGGGAGCTGGGCCTGGTGCAGAGCGCGATCCCGGAGGAGTTCGGCGGGGCCGGCGACGCCCGCTCGGCGACGACCAGCGTGTTGGCGCTGGAGGAGCTGGGCTGGGGCGACCTCTCCATCGCCCTCCACATCCTTGCGCCGCGGCTGGTCACCTATCCGGTAATGCAGTTGGGAAGCCCGGCCCAGCAGCGGGAGATTCTCCCGGCGTACACCGGCGCGCAGTTCACTGCGGGCACGGCGGCGGTGATGGAGCCGGACTTCCGCTTCGATGTCCGGCAACCCGGCACCACGGCGGTTCGGCAAAACGGCGACTACGTGCTCAACGGAACCAAGTGCTACGTTCCGCTCGGCGCCGAGGCGCGGCACGTGCTCGTGTACGCGCTGGGCGAGGACGGACTCAGCGCCTTCATTGCGTCGCCGGACACACCCGGCCTGAGGATCGTCGAACGCGAAAAGAACATGGGGCTCAAGGCGCTGGCGACCTATGAGCTGGCGTTCGATCAGTGCCGCGTCCCGGCCGCGGCGCGGCTGGCCGGCGACCTGACGCCGCTGCTCAACCGTTCACGCGTGGGCTTGGCGGCGATGGCGGTCGGCGTGGCGCGCGCCGCATTCGAGTACGCCCGCGACTATGCGAAGGAGCGACGCGCCTTCGGCGTCGCCATTGCGCAGAAGCAGGCCATCGCCTTCATGCTCGCCGAGATGGCCACCGAGATCGATGCGACGCGGCTGCTCACCTGGGAGGCGGCGTGGAGGATCGACCGCGGCGAGGACGCCACGCGCGAGGCCTGCCTGGCGAAAAACTACGCGGCGAGCATGGTGCTGAAGGTCACCGACAACGCCCTGCAGGTCCTCGGCGGCCACGGCTACATCCGCGACCACTTGGTGGAACTGTGGCTGCGCAACGGCCGCGGCTTCGCAGTTTTCGAAGGGTTGGCAATGGCGTGAGCGGCGCGGGTCTCGGGTGCCGGGGCCGCGTTCCGGCCCCAGGCCTCAGCCCCGACATCGGTACACGAAACGAGAAGGAGATTGGCATGATCGATTTCGAACTGTCACCGGAGATTCAGAACATGCGGCAGATGGTGCACATGCTCGCCGAATCGACGATGCGCCCCATCGCGCGCGAGTACGACGAACGCGAGCACGAGGATCCGACCGAATGGCACGAGATGATGTGGAACGTTTCGCGCGGCAGCGCGGTGAGCGTTGGGCGGGAAGGAAAGGGCGGTGGCCAGGAGGGCGGCAGAGCCGCCGAGGCCCATCTCCTGAGCGCGGTGACCATCGAAGAGCTGTCGTGGGGCGACGCGGGGCTCTACCTCAGCATTCCCAATCCCGGCTTGGGCGGCGCCGCCGTCGCGGCGGCCGGCACCCCGGAGCAGCGCGCCCGCTTCCTCGCCCGCTTCCGCGAGGGCGCACCCAAGTGGGCCGCGATGGCCATTACCGAAGCCGGCTGCGGCTCCGATACGGCCGCGATTACCACTACCGCCGTGCGCGACGGCGACCACTGGGTGCTGAACGGCGAAAAGATCTTCTGCACGAGCGGACAGCGCGCGCTGGAGAAGTCCGAGGGCTTCGTGGTCGTCTGGGCGACAGTCGACAAATCCGCCGGCCGGGCCGGCATCAAGGCGTTCGTTGTCGAACATGGAACGCCGGGCATGAAGGTCACCAAAGTCGAAGATAAGCTCGGTATCCGCGCATCGGACACCGCCACCATCGTTTTGGACAACTGTCGCATCCCGCTCGACAACATCCTTGGAAGCCCCGAGGTCAAAACCGAGACGACCGAGGGCTTCAAGGGCGTGATGGCGACGTTCGACGCCACGCGACCGGCCGTTGCGGCCAGTGCGATCGGCATCGGTCGGGCCGCCGTGGAATTCGTCCGCGAAGCCTTTGCCAAAGCAGGGATCACCATCCACTACGATGCTCCCGTCTCGAAGCTCAGCGCTGTGGAGCGGGACTTCATGGATATGGAGGCCAATCTCCAGGCCGCGCGCCTGCTGACCTGGCGGGCCTCTTGGATGATGGACCAAGGCATGCGCAACAGCCTCGAGGCCTCGATGGCCAAGGCGAAAGCGGGCTCGGCCGTGACGCAAGTCACGCAGAAAGCGGTCGAGCTGCTCGGACCGCTCGGGTATTCGCGCAAATTGTTGCTCGAGAAGTGGATGCGCGACGCGAAGATCAACGACATCTTCGAGGGCACCGGGCAGATCAACTTGCTGATTATCGCGCGGCGAATACTGGGCTACTCCAGCAAAGAGCTGAACTGATGGATGCTGGGGGTTCAGGTGGCAGGTGTCGATCGGACGGTCCGATGCCAGCACCCGACACCCGAAAACCCGAGCCCAGCGGCGGCCCCCTGGCGAAGCCGGCAAACCTCGTGCTACACGTCGGCAGCCATGGCCACATATTGGATCGGCACGTCGGGCTACAGCTACAAGGAGTGGAAGGGACACTTTTACCCGGGCGACCTGCCCGATGCCGAAATGCTGCGCTACTACGCCGCGCGGTTCGCCAGTGTCGAAATCAATTACACCTTTTACCGCACGGCCAACGTGCGCCAGTTGCAGGCCTGGTCGAAAGAGGCGCCGGAACACTTCACGTTCACCCTGAAGGCGCCGCGCAAGATCACCCACGACCTGCGCTTGCGCGACGCCGCGGAAGTTGCAGGCGACTTCTGCGAAACGGCCCGCTCTCTGAAAACCAAGCTCGGCGCCATTTTGTTTCAGCTCCCGCCGTTTCTGAAACGCGACGTGCCCCGGTTGGAAGACTTTCTCCACCAAATGCCGCCCACGTTGCGCGTCGCCTTCGAATTCCGCAACCAAACGTGGTTCGACGACGAGGTCTTCGACTGCCTGCGCCGTTTCGGCGTCGCCCTCTGTGTGGCGGAAAGTCAGGAGCGGACCGTGCCGATCGAAGTCACGGCGAATTTCGGCTACTTTCGCCTGCGCCGCCCCGACTATAGCGACGCGGATTTGGAGGCATGCGCGCGGCGAATTCAAGAGGCTGCGCGGGATTGGAGCGACGTGTTCGTGTATTTCAAGCACGAGGCGGAAGGACGCGGCCCGCTTTACGCAGCCAAGCTGCGGTCGCTGATCGAGGGGACGGAAATAGCCATCGCGGCCGAGATGTGAACGCATCCGGTGCGCGGGTTTGCGGGAGCAATGCTCTCGCCCTCAGGGCAGGAGCGGCGGGGCCGCGACATTCTGGAGGGGGAGCGGGGCTCCACCGAGGCCTTTGCCCGCGCGCTCCTACAGCGGGATGTTGCCGTGCTTCTTGGGCGGGTTAGTATCGCGCTTGGTGCGCAACATCTCCAGCGCATTGATGATGCGCGGCCGGGTGTCTTCGGGGAGGATGACGTCGTCGATGTACCCCAGCTCGGCGGCCTTGTACGGGTTGGCGAACTTGTGGCGGTATTCGGCGACGAGCCGCGCCCGCACCTCGGGATCGTCGCCGGCCGCCTGAATCTCGCTGCGCGAGATGATGTTCACCGCCCCCTCCGGCCCCATGACAGCGATCTCGGCGGTCGGATAGGCGAGGTTGATGTCGCCGCGGATGTGTTTGGAGGACATGACGTCGTACGCCCCGCCGTATGCCTTGCGAGTGATGACGGTCACCTTGGGCACCGTCGCCTCGCAGTAGGCGTAGAGCAGCTTGGCCCCGTGCTTGATGATGCCGCCGAACTCCTGGCGGGTGCCGGGCAGGAAGCCGGGCACGTCCTCGAAGGTCACG
>JBBITY010000111.1:7235-9131 GCA_037440565.1 Desulfurellales bacterium | reverse complement strand
GGCGGAACAACAAGTGCTCACTCTCTCGCCACGCACGTTCTCACCTCCCGACCTTAATTTCGAGGGTCAGGGATTCACCGGCTCTTGTCCGCCGCAATGTTATCCCCCGGACACCGTCGGTGATATCGGCCAGGACCATTACATTCAGGCGGTCAACCTTTGGGATGCAACATCCACTGGAACGCACTTCACCGTCTACGATAAGAGGACCGGGGACGTGCTCTCTGGCCCCACGATTCTCGACAGCCTGTGGACGGCGGGTGGCGACTGCGAGCACGGTTTCGCCTACCCCATCGTGCTCCACGACCAGATGGCCAATCGCTGGCTCCTCGCCGAGTTCGCCCACCCATCCCTCGGCAACCATCTTTGTGTCTATGTGTCGCGAACCGATGATCCGATCACCGGTGGCTGGTACTTGTACGATTTTCCAACCCCGCAGTTCCCCGATTACCCGAAGTTTGCGGTGTGGCCCGACGCCTACTACGTATCGTCCAACGAGGGTGATCCGGCGGTGTATGCGCTCGATCGCTCGCGCATGCTCGCCGGCCAGCCGGCAACTTTCCAGCGATTCACAGCCACTCGACTCGGGGGGTTCCCCTTTCAAGCTCTCACACCTGCCGACATGGACGGCGGCGCGCTTCCGCCAACTGGGTCGCCAGGGTTGTTCGTACGCCACCGTGACGACGAAGTCCATGATGCCCAGCCGGTAGCTGGCACGGACTTCCTCGACTTGTTCGAATTGCACGTCGACTTCGCCACGCCCGCCAACTCAACCTTCACGCAGGTCGCCTCGATTCCGGTGGCGGAGTTTGAGTCCGAGCTTTGCGGCTTGGAGTCCTACTTCTGCTTCCCGCAGCCCGGGACCACGACGCGGCTCGATCCGTTGCGCGAGGTCGTCATGTGGCGGCTCTCGTATCGCAACTTCGGGGCGCACGAGAGCCTCATTGGCAACTTCGTCGCCGATGTCGACGGGGGCACCGCCGATCACGGGGGAATCCGGTGGTTCGAGCTACGCCGCGTCTGCGGGGGCCAGTGGAACCTGTTTCAGGAGGGCACCTGGGCCCCCGATGCGCATCACCGTTGGATGGGCAGCATCGGCATGGATGGCCGGGGAAACATCGCCCTGGGTTACAGCCTTTCAAGCACGACGGTATTTCCTAGCATTGCGTACGTGGGAAGATTGAGCAGCGATCCACCGGGGATTCGAGTGCGGAAGCAAGAGGCCGAGCTTCGCTTGAGCGGCGCTGGGTGCAGGAGGGTGACCCCATGAACCGGAGGAGTTTTCTGAAGCGTATTGCTGCGGTGCTAGCCGGGATGCTGGCATTCGTGCGGCGGCCGGTGCCGGCACAGGCGGCAACAGCGGGCTGGACGGTGCGGCCGGTTGCTGTGGGAGACGAGGACGGGCTGGTGGCGTTGATGCGCGCCTGCGTAAGCAGTGGGGAGTCCTTCCACGGGCTCTGTAACGAGGTGGAGTGGACGCGGGCGTGGGCGGAGGCGGTAGTGAGCGATCGGCCGCGGTCCCTGGTGATCACAGGGGAGGAAGGTATTGTTGCATACTGCGACGTGCCGTCTGACAAGCCCCGGATCTTTGGGGAAGCAACTGTGGACCACTACCAGAAAGCGTTCTGGTGCGGCGCGGCCGGGGGTGCGCATGGATCTGTTTGGTGAGGATCTCGCCGTGCAGGTCTTCGGCCACCTCCTCTATCGCGTGTTCGCGCAGGCCCAGGAGCTGGGCTATGAGTACGTACGGGCGGCTGCGCCATGGGCGCAGCACCCGCACTTCTCGAAACCCTTCGCCGAGTATCCCGGGTTGGCGGTGACGCCCTTCGTGGACGAACGGGGCGAGAAGAAGTTTCTGCTAGAGTGGCGGCTCGACGACGCCCTGGACGCGCTGGC
>JBBITY010000111.1:0-7225 GCA_037440565.1 Desulfurellales bacterium | reverse complement strand
CCGCCCGTACGTACTCATAGCCCAGCTCCTGGGTGAGGGCGCGGACGTCGAGATCAGCTAGCCCAACTGCCTGATCGCGCAGCCTAGTCCAGTGCCTGCGGATCGGCACGGGCGATGAGGCCGCGCACGCGGACCGCGTGCGCTTCACACTCGCGCGACAGGGCGCCCAGCAGCTCACCCAGAGACGGATCGGTGTCACCGATCCGGGTGGCAGCCTCCAACAAATCGCTGCGCGCCTGCCGAATGGATTCCAGATCCTCGACGAGCCGTGCCCAGTGGTTCGGGCCGGATGGCGCCCCCACCTCTCGAAGCGCCGGAGTCGACACCTTGATGCCGCGCTCGGCCAAGGCCTTGCCGAGTCGGTCGGCGAGGCGTTCGTGGTCGGCGGCCAGCGATCGCAGCTCCACTTCGCACGTCGTATTCGGCGCCAGACCGGCATGCTCGGCCATGCGCCGCGCCCGGTCCTGAAGGCTGAGGTGATAGCCAGCCAGCTCCCGCTGAATCTCCGGGCTGCAAGTGGCCGATTCGCCGAGGGCCAGGTCGCGCAGTCGTCGAGCCCATCTCATGGCGGGACGCAAACCTACCAACTTGCGGTGTCGAGTCAAGCCGCCGAGCCACGCCGGCGCGCCGGCGCTCCTGGGGTTTGCCTCGGTTCGAATTTCCGCTAAGGTTAGTGCCACAAAGGGGATGGTGTAATGGCGCGGATCACCGTTGAGGATTGTCTCGCTAAGGTGCCGAATCGCTTCGAGTTAGTGTTGCTCGGGGCGCGGCGAGCTAAACAACTGCTCAAGGGCGCTCGCCCGCTGGTGGAGAGCGACAACAAGGAAGTGGTGACTGCGCTGCGCGAAATCGCCGCGGGCGAGGTGACACTGCACTATCCGGAAGAGGACTGAGCACCTCTCTTCCCGCCCCTCTCCCGTGGGCGACATGGAAGACGAACCCAGAACGGGTACCGACGGCGATACCAGCGAAGCCAGCGAGGGGGAGCCGAAGATATTGCCCCCCGAAGCCCTCGACGACGCCCCCGCAGAGCCCGTGGAGGTCTTTGCCGAGGAGGGTGGAGCGGAAGGGGAAGAAGGACCGGCGGAGCGAGAAGCCGCCCTCGTTCCGTACGACCCACTGCAGCGCTACTTGGCCGAGATTCGGCGCTATCCGCTGCTCTCCCGCGAGGAGGAGCGCAGTCTGGCAATCCGCTATCGCGAGCATCAGGACCTTGAGGCCGCCTATCGGCTGGTGACCGCCAACCTCCGGCTGGTGGTCATGATCGCGCGCGAGTACCAGCGGGCGACGCGCAACCTCCTCGACCTCATTCAGGAGGGGAACATCGGCCTCATGGAGGCGGTGAAGAACTTCGATCCGTACCGCGGCATTCGGTTCCCCTCGTACGCGGTCTGGTGGGTGCGCGCGTACATCATCCGCTACTTGATCAACAACTGGCGGATGGTCAAGCTCGGAACGACCCAGGCGCAGCGGAAGCTGTTCTTCAATCTGCAGAAGGAGAAGGATCGACTGGAAGCGGAGGGGATCACTCCCGGCCCGAAGCTGATCGCCCAGCGGCTCGATGTGAAGGAGTCGGAGGTGATCGAGATGGAACAGCGCCTGGCAGCCAGCGATCTGTCGATCGACGTCCCCTTGGAAGAGGGCGAAGGCGGTACGCTGCTCGATGTCCTGCCCAGCCCTCAGGACACCGCCGAGCAGCAGGTGGCGGATGCCGAGTTCCGGGGGCAGGTGAACGAGAAGATTCGCGCCTTTGGCGCCAGCTTGACGGGCAAGGAGGCGGCGATCTTCAACGCTCGTTTGCTAGCCGAAAAGCCGCTCACCTTGCAGGAGATCGGCGAGCAGTACGGCATCAGCCGCGAGCGCGTGCGCCAGATCGAAGAACGCCTGAAAAAGAAACTCAAGGCATACCTGGTCGCCGAGCTGAAGGACATCGAGGACGCGGTGGTCGATCTCTTGTAGACCTTCGCCCCCTCGATGGCGGATCTCCAGACAGGTCCGCCGCATCGCTCCATTTTGGCAAGATCTCTCCCGCCTCGTCTGCGGCACAGCGCGCTGTGGTGCAGTTGCCGTCCGGTGCGGGTCGCGCACATGCCAAACGTTTGTTTGACCGCCGGTGCGGCTTGCGGTAACGGGTGGCGGCGGACAGGGAGCGGGTGGGAGTGAGGGTTTCGATTGCGCTTTCGAAGGAGTCGTTGAGATGAAGCCGCCGCCATTCGATTACGCCGCCCCGACCACGATGGCGGAGGCGCTCTCGTTGCTGGAAGAACATGAAGGCGAGGCGAAGATTCTGGCCGGCGGCCAGAGCCTCATGCCGCTGCTGAACATGCGCCTGGCGCGGCCGGGACTGTTGATCGACCTCAACACGCTCGCCGACCTCGACTATATTCGCGAGGTTGACGGCGGTCTGGCCGTCGGGGCGATGACGCGCAAACGGACCGTGGAGGACTCGGCGCTGGTGAAGTCCCGGCACCCGCTGCTGCACGCGGCCACGCTCCTCATCGGGCACCGGCAAATCCGCAACCGCGGCACCGTCGGCGGTTCGCTGGCGCATGCCGATCCGGCTGCGGAGTATCCCGCCGTGGCGCTGGCCCTCGACGCCGAGGTGCGCGCGGTGGGGTCCAACGGGAGCCGCACCATCCGCGCCGCGGACTTCTTCGTGAGCTACTTGACCACGGCCCTTGCGCCGACCGAAGTCCTCGCCGAGGTGCGCTTCCCGCGCTTGGCCGAGAACACCGGGTGGTCAGTGATGGAAGTGGCGCGCCGGCACGGCGACTTCGCCATGGCTGGCGTCGTGGCGACCCTCGCGCTCGATGCGGGCCGCCGCTGCACCGATGCGCGGATCGTGCTCTTCGGCGTGGGGGCCACGCCGGTTCGCGCCCAGGAGGCCGAGCAAATGCTGGACGGCGAAGCGCCTGGCGAGAAGCTCTTCGAGGACGCCGGACGCATGGCGAGCGAGGCGATCGACGAGCCGCTCTCGGACGTCCACGCGTCCGCCGAATATCGCCGACACTTGGCGCGGGTGCTCACGCGGCGAGCGCTGGCCGAGGCGGCGATGCGCGCCGCAGGAGGTCATTGACGATGGCGAAGTTGCGACCGGTGCGCCTGACGGTCAACGGCGCGCCGTACGAAGCGCTCGTCGAACCGCGCATGACGCTGGTGGACTTCCTGCGCGGCGAACTCGGACTCACTGGCACCCACGTCGGCTGCGAGCACGGTGTGTGCGGGGCGTGCACGGTGCTCTTGAACGGGCGGGCCGTGCGCTCCTGCCTGATGCTCGCCGTCCAGGCCGATGGCGCGACGCTCATGACCGTCGAAGGCCTCGCGCCGGACGGCAAGCTGCATCCGATTCAAGAAGCCTTCATCGAGGAACACGGGCTCCAGTGCGGCTTCTGCACGCCGGGGTTCTTGATGTCCACGGTCGAGCTGCTGAAGGAGAACCCGAGTCCCAGCGACGATGAGATCAAGGAGGCGCTCGGCGGCAACCTCTGCCGGTGCACCGGGTATCAGTCGATCGTGAAGGCGGTGCGCCTGGCGGCGGAGAAAATGCGGGCGATCGATCCCCCTTCCGCCCGGTAGAGCACTGATCGAGGTGGCGGCGCGGCTGATGCAGACCGACCCGGCGAACATGGGGCTGATGGACGGGATGGTGCGGGTCAAGGGCGTGCCGGGAGCGGAGATGCATGTCGCGCAGGTGGCCGCGACCATGCTCGCCCGCAGCGATCTCTTGCCCCCCGACATGGACCCGCGGCCGGAGGCGACGTACGTCTGGACCGTTGCGGGCCGGACCCAGGCGGACGAGCAGGGGCGGGCCAAGAGCTACCTGACGGCGGCCAACGCGTGTCACGTGGTGCTGCTGGAGGTCGATCCCGAGACGGGGAAGGTGCACATCCTGAAATACTGGATCGCCGACGATTGCGGCACGCGCCTGAACCCTGCCAACGTGGAGGGCATGACCCAGGGCGGCGTGGCGCAGGGCGTCGGGGCCGCGCTGCTTGAAGAGCGGGTTTGAGCGAAGAAGGAGGGAACTGACGTGGCCAACATAGACCATTTCGTAGCACTGACCGAATGCCATCTGCTGAACGAGCAGTCGCTCACGGAGATGGCGTACTACCCGGGGTTCCAGCGCTGGTGGGGCAGCGTCGACGGCGTGGTGGGCGTGTGGGCCGGCCGCAGTCTGGCCGGCGGCGCCGAGATGCCGCATCCGCGCGCGTCGGAGCTGGTGAAGTGGATGGATACCGCCGGCGTCGACGTGGCCTTCGCGCTCCGGGAGTCGATGATGGACGTGAACGGCTTCGTCACTTGCATGTCCACCAACGGCTTCGTCATGCAAGAGATCGCGCCCTATCCGGACCGGCTGTACCTCGAATGCAACGTCGGCCCGATCCTGCGCCGCGGGGTCAAGCACGCGATCTGGGAGCTGGAGTACCTGGTGAAGAACTGCAACGCCAAGCTGTGCAAAGTTTACCAGCCGGAGGACGACGGGCCGCTCAACGACAAGCGGATGTGGCCCTTCTACGAGAAGGCGTGCGAGCTGGACATCCCCCTCACCATTCACATGGGCATGGCCTACGTGGTGCCGCAGCCGACTCGGTACACGCTGCCGATTCTGCTCGACGACGTGCTGCTCGATTTTCCGGACCTGAAGGTCATCGCCTACCACATGGGCTGGCCATATCACCAGGAGCTGTTCGGCCTGGCCGGCAAGCACAAGAATCTCTACATCAGCATGTCGGGCATCGTCGGGTGGTTCCAGCGCGCCCCGTATCGCGGCTACCACATGATCGGCCAGGCGATGGAGTGGGCCGGTCCCGACAAGATCGTGATGGGCCTGGATTTGAGCTACGACGACATGCCGAGAATCGTGGACTGGGTGCGCAACCTGGAGATGCCGGAGGAGCTGCAACAGCAGTGGGGCTACCGGCCGATCACCGATGAAATTCGCGCCAAGTTCCTCGGCCTCACTCTCGCCAAGCTCGCCAAGATCACGCCCACCAAGCGGGTGAAGCGCGCGGCGGAGCCGCAGCAGGCCGCGCCCAGAGTGGCAGCGAAGAAGCGCAGCGCACGGTGAGAAAGGAAAAAGGAAGAAGACTTTCACCACCGAGGCGCAGAGAGCACAGAGGGCAAGGATCTCAGAGCTGTGGGATCGAGGCTGCAGAACATCGTTCCGATGGAGTTGCCGATGAAAGATCCTACCCGCCTGGTTCTCTGTGGCAGCGCTCTGTGTCCTCGGTGCCTCTGTGGTCCATGATTTTCGGTTCGGGTTAATCCGTTCGATCCGTTGCAAGATTCCCTCATGAAAGACCAAGCTTGCATCGTCGGTATTGGCGAGACCGCGTACACGCGGCGCGCGGACTCGGGCGTGACCTTGTTGGGCCTCCACCTGCAAGCGGCGGTGCGCGCGATCGGCGACGCGGGGCTTCGCATCAAGCAGGTCGATGGCCTGATGCCGTTTCCGGGTCTCGGCACGGCAGAGGAATTCGCCGCCAACCTCGGCATTGAAGACCTGCGTTACGCGGCGACGATCAACCTGGGCGGCGCGGCGCCGGTGGCGTCGCTGCAGACGGCGGCGATGGCCGTGATTTTGGGGGCCGCCGACTACGTGCTGGTCATGGCGGCGTGGAACGCGTACAGCGGCAGCCGTGCGCGAGAGGCGGCGATCGCCGACACGTCGGTCCTGCCGGGGCGCGGGATCGCACGCGATTACTACATTCCTCACGGCTTGACCGCGCCACCGCAGTGGTATGCGCTGATGGCCCGCCGCCACATGCACGAGTTCGGCACCAAGCAGGAGCAACTCGGGGCGATCGCGGTGGCCATGCGCAAGCACGCGCAGCTCAACGCGAACGCGGTGATGCGCGGCCGGCCGTTGACGATCGAGCAGTATCTCGCCTCACCGGTCATCGCCGATCCGTACCGGCTCTTCGACTGCTGCCTGGAAACCGACGGTGGGGCGGCGCTCGTCGTCACGACCGCCGAGCGGGCGCGTGATCTGAAGCGCCGGCCCGTGTACATCATGGGCGTCGCGGCGGCGCAGCCGTATCCCGCGGACGAGATCACGAACCGCAAGGACATCTTCCTGACCGGCCTGACGATGGCGGCGCCCAAGGCGTTTGCGATGGCGGGGATCACGCCGCAGGATGTCGATTTCGCCGAGATCTACGACTGCTTCACGTTCGAGGTGTTGCAGCAAATCGAAGAGGCGGGTTTCTGCAAGCGGGGCGAGGGGGGAGCGTTCGTCGAAGGCGGGCGCATCGAGCTGGGGGGCGAACTGCCGGTGAACACACACGGCGGGCTGCTCTCGGAAGCGCACGTGCTGGGCATGAATCACATCGTCGAAGCGGTGCGCCAGTTGCGCGGCGAGGCGGGTGAGCGCCAGGTGAAGGACGCCGAGATCGGCGTCGTCACCGGCTGGGGTGACTTCGGGGACGGCAGTATCGCCGTGCTGAGGAGATAGGGTCCAAGGGTCCAAGGCTTCGTGGGTGTAGTTGATGGGAGCAGAAGCAGTCTATTCGAAGCCCCTGCCGCTCCTGCAGGGGCTGACGAAGGAGTTCTACGACTGGTGCAAGCAGCGCGAGCTGCGCTTTCAGCGCTGCACTGAGTGCGGCACGTGGCGGCATGTGCCGCGCGAGATGTGCGCCCAGTGCGGCTCGTTTCGATGGGAGTGGGCCAGGTCCAGCGGCCGCGGCACGGTCTTCACCTGGACCGTCGTCGCGCGCGCCCTGCACTCGGCCTTCCAGCCCGATGCGCCGTACGCTCCGGTGGTCGTCGACATGGATGAGGGCGTGCGCTTGCTCAGCCAGGTCGTCGACTGCCCGCCTGACCAGTTGCAGATCGACATGCCCGTCGAGGTGGTGTTCGAAGACGTCGCACCGGAGATCACGCTCCCGAAGTTCCGCCGCGCCCGCAGGTAGGGCGACGGATCCCAGAAAAGGGAACCACGGATGAACACCGATGAACACGGATGACTGCAGATTGCGAGATCCGCACCGGTGTTCATCTGCGTTCATCTGTGGTTTCTTCCGGTTTCCGATTGAGGTTTGGAGGGGACCCGAATGAACCTACCGCCGACGCTGCTCTACGAGAAGCGCGACCGCATCGCCATCGTCACCATCAACCGGCCCGACGCGTTGAACGCCTTCACGGCCGAGATGCTGGCGGCGATGGATGCGGCCTTCGAGGATTTCAACCAGGATTCGGACCTCTGGGTGGCCATCTTCACCGCCGC
>JBBITY010000110.1:0-9201 GCA_037440565.1 Desulfurellales bacterium | reverse complement strand
GCGAGTTGTTGCGCCGCCCCGGTTGCGTATCGACCAGGGCGATGATCGCCGCCGGATCATCGAACGGCAGCTCCGCCACCGGCGCAAGCGGGATGTTCAGATAGCGCAACATGGCGCGGTTTTCAGCCCGCCCGACGAACCCGCCGAGCCCGATGGCGGCGTCCTTTTCCAACAGCGATTTGGCGATATACTTCAGCGCCGCAGCGCTGGCGAGCGCGTCCGGATCGGGGTTGTCATGCGGCAAGATGATGAAGGGACCCGAGCGGTCGATGATTTCGAGCAACTCAGGGGGAACACCCCTGCCTGCTCCGTTCGCCATAGTGCTCCTATAATCCAGCCGATGCATCCCTGTCCATGCATCCTGCCAGCCCGCGGCTCTCGCAGCTCGATCCGGAAACCGCGTTGGCCAAGTGCGCCTCGGTGGGATAAGCGTCACGCGGTGCAGGTTCTATGACGGAAGTGACTGCCGCTGTGATCGTCAGTGGCGGGCACGTGCTCGTCTGCCAGCGGCTGCCAACGGCTGATCATCCGGGCAAGTGGGAATTCCCCGGTGGAAAGCGAGCAGCAGGCGAATCTCTGCAGCAATGCCTGCGGCGTGAGCTGTACGAAGAGCTCGCCATCGACGCGGACATCGGAGCTGAAATTTGGCAGACCCACCACGCGTACCCGGGGCGGAAACCGATTGCGCTGCACTTCTTTTGCGTCGCCAGTTTCCGCGGCGAGCTCGCCAACCGCGCCTTCGCGGCCATTCAATGGGTGCCCATCGGCTCGCTGTCTGCATTGGATTTCCTCGACGCCGACCGGCCAGTCGTCCAAGCCCTCGACCGCGGGGAGCTGTTGGCCGCGCGCTGACCATCGCTCCGTTCGGGCTTGCCTTTTCGCGACCGGCGGCATTACTGAATCAGGATGGCAACTGTCCCGCGCGCCGTTCCACGCGACGACGGCATCACCTTCGGCACCACGCCAGAAGCGGCCGACCTGGCACGTCTGGCAGAGTATGCCGGCACGCCGGCGTACGTCCTATTCGAGCAGACGTTGCGCAGCAACTACGCAGCGCTGCAGCGCGCCCTCTCCGCCGCTGAGCCCCTGCGGCTGTACTACTCGGTCAAGTCGAACTTCGAGACCGGGGTTCTGGCCACGGTGCGGGCGCTGGGGTGCGGCGCCGAGATCTCGGGTGGCGTGGAACGGCTCGCGGTGGCCCGCGCCGGCTTCGACTGGAGCCGGGTCATCTTCGACGGGCCGTTGAAGGACGAGGCGGAGCTGGCGCAGGCGATCGAAGACGGGGTGCACCTCGTGAATGTCGAGTCCGAGGACGAGATCGAAACGCTCGGCCGGCTGGCGCGGCGCGCTAACCGGCGGGTGCGGATCGGGGTGCGGGTCAGGCCGGCACTGCGCCTCCCGTCGTACCATCTGGTCATCCGGACCTTTCGCGACAAGTTCGGCTTTCCCGTACGCGACCTCGAGCGGCTCGCCGGCCTCATCGCGCGGACCGAGACGCTCGAATGGGTCGGCCTGATGGCCCATGTCGGCTCGCCGGTGACCCGGGTCGACCTTTACCTGCAGACGTTGGAGCAGTGCTTTGCGGCCGCTGCCCGGCTCCAGCGCAAGGGGGTGCGCATCGAGGAGGTGAACTTGGGCGGCGGACTACCGGCGGATTCGATGGTCAACCTGCGGGTGTCGCGGCGGTTCGGACTGGTCCGATGGTGGGAGCGATTTGGACTGCTGCAGGCGCCGGTGGAATCGAGCCTCGCGATGGCGGGACGCATCGCCCAGCGCGCGGTGGAGCTGCGCCGGCGCTACGAGCTGCCGCTGACGCTGGCACTGGAACCGGGCCGCATGCTGGTGGCAAGCGCCGGGATCATGCTGGGGCGCGTGCGGGTGGTGAGGCCCCCGTGGGTCTTCGTCGACATCAGCCTGAACGACCTCCCCGAGAAGTTGTCGTTCTCGGAGTGGCGGCTCGTGTTCCCGACACGTGTCGGTGAGCTGGCCACACAGCGGCGACATGTGGCCGGGCCGACGTTGGCGACACAAGACGTGTTGTTTTACGATCACCCGGTTCCGGAGCTGCGCCGTGGGGACCTGATCGCGGTCCTCGACGCCGGTGCATATTCAATCGCGCGCGCCAATCAATTCACTCGCCCGCGGGCGGCCGTCTATTTCATCGACTGCAGCGGGGCGATGCATCTCATCCGCACTGCGGAGACGGCCGCCGATGTGCTGCACACGCAGCTCCCCGCAGCACCCGGCGGGCAGGAGTCCTCGTGGAGCCAGGTCCAGCGGACAGTCCCCCCGCGGTAATCGTCCCCGACAACCTCACGGCGCTCGGGCTGGTGCGCAGCCTGGCCGCGCACGGGGTGCCGTGCACCGTGTGCGCTTGGAACGCGTTGGGGCCCGCCCGCTACTCGCGCCACGCGCGGGCGGTGGCGTGTCCTCCGCCGCACGCCGGCCGCCAGTTCATCGATGCCTTGCTCGCCATCGGACGGTCGTTCGCCGCGCCGCCCGTGCTCTTCGTCACCGACGAGTCGTCAGCCATCCAGTGGCTCAAACAGCAGCTCGTCAGGCTCCTCGTCGCGCGCGCTCATGAAGAACTGGCGAGGCATTTCACACTGACAATCCCGTCGCCCACCGATCTCGCCGCGGTGCTGTCGAAGCCGAGTCTGTACGAGCTGAGTGCGGCAGCGGGCGTGTCCGCGCCCGAAAGCTGGACGCTTCAGGGCGACCGAGTTCCGCCCGGCGTTCCTTATCCAATCGTGGTCAAACCGCAGCAGCGGGTGATCTGGACCGGCGCCTACACGCTGCGGTCGTTTCGCGATGATTTCGGGTGCAAGGCTCTGCTGGCGCGCGATGCGCGCGAGGCGCGGGCGATCGCAACCCGCGCACGCGCCCTCGGCTATGAACTCCTGCTGCAGCGGCTGGTGCCGGGCGAAGTGACCGATCTGCGAACGGCCGGCGTCTTCGCCGGCCGCAACGGGACACGCGCGCTGTTCACCGCGCGCAAGCTCGCGCAGGTGCCGCACGATTTCGGCGACGGGTCGATCGTCGAAGGCGTTCCGATGCCGGAGCTGGAGCCGCTGGTGTGGCGACTGATCGAACGCGCCGGATTCCGGGGCTTGGCCGACATCGAGTTCAAGCTGGACACCGTGGACGGACGGCTCAAACTCCTGGATTTCAATCCCCGCCCGTGGTTGTGGATCGAGCTGGCGACTCGCTGCGGCGTGAATCTGGCGCACCTGCGGTATTGCGATGCGATCGGGCGCCAGGTGACAGCCGTGCCCGTCCAGACCGCCGACGCGGTGACGTGGTGCTCGGGCCGCAGGCTCGCGCGCACGCTCTGGGAGCAAGGTTGGGGCAGGCGCGCAGCGGCGCTGCGGGCTGCGCTACGCGCGTGGCGCGGCGCTCACATGGCGGGAACGTTCGCGCGCACCGACCCCCTGTGGCGAATGTGGCTGCACCCGCGGTTCTGGCACGACGTCGTGCGGACCGGGATCAAGCGGAGCCGGGCCGGCTTCCGCCCGCGGGAGGTGGCGTAGTCCTCCGGCGGCGGTTGTGCTACGGCTTGAAGCACCGCCACATGGAAAAGAATTGGGTCATGGCAACGGCGCCCACGGTGTGGCCGGAGCCGAAGCGTTTTTTTCTCGACCGCTTCGCATTGAACGAGCACGTGCTCGAAGAGACGATCGGCAGCGCGATCGCACGCAAGGCCGACTTCGCCGATCTGTACTTCGAGTTTCGTATTTCGGAAGGCTTCGCTCTCGAAGACGGCATCGTCAAGAAGGCGGCGAAAAACATCTCGCAGGGCGCGGGCGTCCGCGTGGTCGCGGGGGACAAGACCGGCTGCGCGCACACCGACGACGTCACGGTGGAAACGCTGCGCATTGCGATGGGAACGGCGCGCACGATTGCCGATGAAGGCGGTTCCCGGCAACCCGTCGCCGTGCGCAGTGGGCGCCCGGCGCACGACCTCTACCGCCTGGATCGCTCGCCACTTGACATCGGCCTGGAGGACAAGATCGCCTTGCTGAATCGGATCGATATCGCCGCACGGCGTCACGACCCGCGCATCATCAACGTGCTTGCCGGCCTCAGCATCGAGCAGAAAATCATCCTGGTTGCGAATTCCTCCGGCCTCATCGTCGGCGACGTCCAACCCCTGGTCCGCGTGAGCATCACCTGCATTGCCGAGGAGAACGGCGTGCGCCAGCAAGGCACCTCCGGCGGCGGCGGGCGGGTCGAGTTCTCGTTCCTCACCGAAGATGATCGCACCCTGCGCTGGGTGCGCATCGCTGCCGATCAGGCGCTGCGCAACCTGAGCGCCATCGACGCCCCGGCGGGAACGATGACCGTCGTGCTCGGACCCGGGTGGCCCGGCGTGCTGCTGCACGAGGCGGTCGGACACGGCCTCGAAGGAGATTTCAATCGCAAGAAGGTCTCTGCCTTCACCGACCGCATCGGGCAACGCGTCGCCTCGCCGCTCTGCACCGTCGTCGACGACGGCACCATTGCGAACCGGAGGGGCTCGCTCAACTGCGACGACGAGGGCACCCCCACGGGCCGCACGGTGCTGATCGAAAACGGCATTCTGGGGGGCTATTTACAGGATCGCCTCAACGCCCGTCTGATGGGCATGGCGCCGACCGGCAACGGCCGGCGCGAGAGCTATGCACACATTCCCATGCCGCGCATGACCAACACGTTCATGCTTGCGGGCGATTCGGCGCCGGAAGACATCATCCGCTCGGTGTCGAAGGGGCTCTACGCCGCGTCATTCGGCGGCGGCCAGGTTGACATCACCAACGGCAAATTCGTGTTCTCCGCTACCGAGGCCTATCTGATCGAAGACGGCCGGATCACCAGACCGGTCAAGGGCGCCACGCTGATCGGCAACGGCCCGGATGCGTTGACGCGCGTGTCGATGGTGGGCAACGACCTGGCGCTCGACGAGGGAATCGGCACCTGCGGCAAGGACGGCCAGTCGGTGCCGGTCGGCGTCGGTCTCCCGACTGTCCGCATCGACGGCATGACCGTAGGGGGTACGCAAGCGTGAGCGCGCCGACGCTCGAAGAGATCGCCGAGTTTCTGATCCGCGGCGCGCGCAAGCATGGCGCGACGGCCGCCGACGTGGTCGTGGCCGAGAGCGACTCGCTGACTGTCAGCGTTCGCCTCGGCGGCGTGGAGAAGGTGCAACGCGCGCGGGCCAAACATCTCGGCCTCCGCGTCTTCGTCGGCGACCGCAGCGCGATTACCTCGACGGCCGATTTCTCGCCCCCGTCGCTGGCCAGCTTGGCAGCCGACTCCGTGGCGCTGGCGCGGGTCACGGCACAGGACCCGTACAGCGGCCTGCCCGATGAGGCTGAGCTGGCGGCGTCGGTTCCCGACCTCGACTTGTACGACCCGGCAGTCCGCGAGGTCACCGCCGAGCAGGCCACCGAGTGGTGCCGGCGCGCCGAGGCGGCCGCGATGGATGCCGACCCGCGCATCGCGAACTCTGAAGGCGCCGAGTTCGACGCCGGAAGCCACCAAGTCGTCTATGCGGCCAGCAACGGCTTTCACGGCACGTACCGCACTTCCAGTTGCTCACTCACTGTCGTGCCGGTGGCGGCGCACAACGGGTCGATGCAGCGCGACCACTGGTACAGCGCGCAACGGCACCTGGCCAAGCTGGATTCCCCCGAGAGCATCGGGCGCACCGCCGCCGCGCGGGCACTCCGGCGTCTCGGCGCCCGCAAGGTCCCGACCTGCGAGGCGCCGGTCGTGTTCGATCCCGACATGGCAGCAAGTGTGTTGCGCCACCTGGCTGGCGCGGTCTCCGGCAGCGCGCTCTATCGCGGCATGTCGTTTCTGAAGGACAAGCTCGGCGAGTCGATCGCGCCCGCCTTCGTCTCAGTGGACGACGATGGGACGTTGCCGAGCGGTCTGGGTTCCAAACCATTCGATGCCGAGGGCGTCGCCACGCGGCGGACGCCCGTCATCGCGGACGGCGTGCTGACCAGTTATCTGTTCGACAGCTATTCGGCCCGAAAACTGGGCGGCCGCTCGACCGGCAATGCCGCGCGCTCGGTAGCCGACGCGCCAAGCGTCAGCCCGACCAACTTTTTCCTGCGGGCCGGCGCCACCGCTCCTGAGGAGATCATCCGATCGGTGCGTTCCGGGCTGTATGTCACCGAGTTGATGGGTTTCGGCGTCAACCCCACCACCGGCGACTACTCGCGCGGAGCCAGTGGGCTCTGGATCGAGAATGGGGAGCTCGCCTACCCCGTCGAGGAGATCACCATCGCCGGCAACCTGCTGGAGATGTTCCGCACCATCGAAGTGGTGGGCAGCGATCTGGTGCTCCGCCACAGCGTGTCGGCCCCGACCACCAAGATCGGCAAGCTGACAGTGGCGGGGCAGTAAAGCAAGGAACTCGACTCGCGCTTCCGTCTCCCGTCTCCCGACTCCCCCCCTCAAGCGCTGGCACCCGGCGGCCGGCCCTCGTATAATCTGCCGCGATGTGGCGCGGGGCGGTTGGTGTGGGCCTGTTGGCGGTGGTACTGAGCGGATGCGGCTTCTTTACTGCCCGCCGGCCGCCAATCGATTTCCGGGTCGGCGCCACTCAGGAAGGGATCGCATCGTGGTACGGTCCGGGCTTTCACGGACAGCCGACCTCCAGCGGGGAGATTTACGACCAGTACCAGTTGACGGCGGCCCATCAGACGCTGCCGCTCGGCACGCGGCTGGCCGTGACGAACTTGCGCAACCACCGGACCATCGAGGTACGGATCAACGATCGCGGCCCGTTCGTGGATGGGCGAATCATCGACCTGTCTTATGCCGCGGCACGCAGCCTCGACATGGTCGGACCCGGCACGGTACCCGTCCGGATCGAGGTACTCGGCATGGCGCGCCGCGAAGCGCCGGCTAGAACAAAGCGGGCCGCGGGCTCGTATGCGGTACAAGTTGGGGCGTTCACGGACCGCAGCCAGGCGCGCAAGCTCGAGCGGGCGCTGGCGCAGCGCTTCGACCGTGTCCACATCGTCGAGTTGCAGGGTGCGAGCGGCCGGTACCATCACGTTCGCATCGGCCCCTTTTCCACACGGGAGGAAGCGGCCGGCTCAGCGCGGCGGGTCGCCGCATTGGGCTTGCCGGTCGTGATCATGGAAGCCGACCCGGACCGCTGGCAAGCCGCCCGAGCACCTCGCTAGCCAGCGCGGAAGACCCTCTCCGAACCCACAGATGGACGCAGATGAACACGGATTCTTACCAGAGAAACTGCGGAGCGCCCGGCGTTCGATCCAAGACGTTTTCCTTCCGTATGACCGCGGGCGCCGGCCTTCGCACGGTTGCGGCCCTTTGTTGCAGAATCGATCCACCCACCGCCGCCCGCCTCCCTCCCTCGGTCCGGCATGTGCGGCCTTCGGTATTGGAACGTCAGGATAACGCTCGCGCCGACACAAGGCGGTCGCGCAGCGGGAACAGAGTATGACCGTGTCCCGGGCTCAACCCGCGATCGAAGCGCTGCTCGTGCTCCTCGTCACCCTACCACTGGCCGTGTGGCTGCGGTTTCCGACGCTGTGGTTCCTCGTCCCGTTCGCGGTCATCACGCTCGCGCGGCGGCCGTACGACCAGTTCGGCCTGACCTTGCACAATCCGGGGTCGGTACGTTTTCACGTAGCGGTCTGCCTTTCCGTCTTCGGCCCGTACTGCGCGGCCCACTATGCATTCGGCCGTTGGTTCCTCGGCCTCGAGTTCCATCCCACCCCCGCGCCGGATCTGCCGCGCCTCGCTGTTGAACAGTTGCTGGTCATCGGCCTATCGGAAGAGTTCTTCTTCCGCGGCTACCTGCAGACACAGCTCAATCGCTGGCTGGGCCGGCCCCACCGTTTTCTGGGCGCCCAGTGGGGACTTGGCCTGATCGCCGCCGCCACCCTCTTCGGCCTCTGCCACATCGTGCACGGGGACCTCACCCGACTCCGCGTCATCGCCTTCGGCTTGTTCGCCGGCTGGCTGCGCGAGCGGACCGGCACCATCGCCGTCCCGGCCGCGTACCACGGCGTGAGCAACCTCCTCTTCGACTTCATGCAGCGCAGCCTGCACTGACGGCGTGCTGGCGGCGCGGCCGGCACGCTTGAGCGGCGAAGCGCCGCTCCGCCGGAGGGGGTTCTTTCGCCCGCCTGACGAGTCCGAGATGGGTGGGCAGTTTGGCGGCTACAGGCTGATGTGACCGAGATCATCATTCGGGCGGTCCAACGACATGGAAATGCAAATTGTTGCGTCGCTTTTAACATTGTTGCGCCGGTCTTAACGCGGGTCGGGTCAAAGATCGCGCGCGTGGGCGAACCACGCGCTTCGGACACACCAGCGTTTTGGGGAGGAGACCATCATGGCGAAAGGGACGAAGAGGGCGATTCAAGGGACGGCCGGCCGGCGGCACCGCGCGGAGTGCGCAAAAGACGCGGGCGCCTGGTAGTGGCCGTAGCGGTCGCCGCCGCGGCAGCCGGGCTGGTCGGTGACCAAGCGGGCAGGGCCGAGACAAGCCCCTCATTCAGCCAAGTCCTTCTGGAACCCCGCCCGCCGCAGATTATCGCGCGCGAGGAAGCGCTTCGCCAGCTTCCAGACCGCATCGAGGCCATGCGGCGCCGGCACGCGCGGCGCGCGACGGCAGCCGTAGGGGCAGTCCGCCGCTACGAGATTCCCGCGCCGCCTCCCGAGATTGCGGCGCGCATCGCGGCCGACCTCGACCGCGATGCCCTGCTGGCCGGCACGCCGGAGTAGGCCAATGATCGGCAGCGGGAAGACGGCCATGAAGCCCTCCATGCTGAGTGTGCTGGTGCTGTGCGCGTGGGCCGCCCTGCAGCTCGGGCATTCGCCAGCCGCGTTTGCCCAGGAGAACGATGAGACCCGCCGGCCTCAGGACAACGCATTCACGGGCCTGGCGCAGGCGCCCGAAGCCAATCTCTTTACGGGAGCCGCCACCACTCGAATCCCCATTGACGTGCCCCCGGGGCGCAAACAGCTCACCCCCCAGCTCGCGCTGACGTACTCAAGCACCGGGGGGCCGAGTCCGTACGGCTTCGGGTGGGATCTCCCCCTGGGGCGCATTCAACGGGCCACCCGCTACGGGGTGCTCTCGTGCGCCAACCAGTCGTACCGCGATTACTTCGTTCTGGTGCTGCCGGGCAGCACACTCGAATTCTGGAAGGATGCCCAAGGCAACTGGGTTCC
>JBBITY010000109.1:2503-9229 GCA_037440565.1 Desulfurellales bacterium | reverse complement strand
GTGAGCAAGTAGTGATCGAGGGCACGGAGGCACCCCACGTCGAGACGTATGTCGCCCCCGAAATCGACGACTGGGACCGTTGGAACTACCGCCGCACCGATCGTCTCATCGACGCGGTGAGCGCACGCTACGTTCCGGCCGGCGTCTACGGCATTGACGCCCTCGACTACTACGGCAACTGGCGCGTGGTGGCGACCTATGGCCCGGTGTGGGTCCCCGACTCGGTACCGCGGGGATGGGTGCCCTACAGCACGGGGCGGTGGATGTGGGATCCGTACTATGGCTGGACGTGGGTTGACGACGCGCCGTGGGGCTGGGCGCCGTTCCACTATGGGCGCTGGGTCTTTGTCGACGGCTTTTGGGGCTGGGCGCCTGGGCCGATCGTCGTCGCACCCGTCTACGCCCCTGCCCTGGTGGCCTTTTTCGGCGGCGGCGGCGTTTCAGTACGCGTCGGCTTTGGCGTGCCCGCCATCGGTTGGGTGGCCCTCGGCTGGGGTGAACCCCTCATCCCGTGGTGGGGGCCGGTCGGATTCGTGGGTGCACCGTGCTGGATCGGCTGGGGCGGACCCCGCGTCGTGAACAAGGTCGTCATCCACAAGACGACGGTGGTCAATGCGAAGAACATCACCGTCTACGAAAACATGGGCCACAAGGGCGTCGTGGGCGTCAGCCGAGATCGGTTCGGGCAAGACGCCCTTCCCAAGCGCCTGAACGAGACAGAGGTGCGGCGTCTCAAGCCTGTTCACGGCGAATTGCCGGTGAAGCCGAAGGCCGCCAGCCTCGTGGCGGCCACGGGCCGTGCCGCGCGCCCTCCGGAAGCCGTCGCGAAGCGGCCGGTGGTGGCGACGCGGCCGCCGCGCGATGTCTCGGCGCCGCTGCGCGCGCACGGGCTGAAGGTTGCGCCAAAGGAAACCGCGCCCGCGCCGCGGCTCGTGACGGCGCCGCCGCGCAAGCGGCCGGTTCTGGAGCCGCGGCCCCCATTTGGGGAGCAAGGTACGGCGGAGCGGGCAAAGCCGCCCCTGCCGCCGCGCTTCAAGGAACGGGCGCGCGCCGAACAGGCGCCGCAACCAGTGGAGCGCGGCAAAAGGATCGAACCCGCAGGGCCGCCCGAGCGCGAAGGGCGCACGAAACGGCTTGAAGGTGCACGTCAGCCCGAAGCTGCCCCGCCCGCGTTGAAGGTCCCCCGGGGCTCCCAACCGCGTCGCAAAGAGCCGTATGCGCCGCCACAGTCCGCACCCGAACCGCGGGCGATGGAAGCGCCGCCACCCGCCGCGCGCGCGCCGGCAGAGATTGCCCCCGTTCAGCCGCCGCGCGAGCTGCCGGGAAAGCCCGCAAACCGGCTGTTTCCAGGGCAGCCGCCGGCGAAAGTACCGCGGCTGGAATCACCAGCTTCCTCTGCGCCTCGTCCGGCCGCTCCGCACAAAGTCCTCCCGCGGCCCGAGCGCAGGAGATCCAAGGAACGGATCCGATAACCGCCGGCGAGAGCAGTGCATCCGCCGGAAGGGGCGCGCCGTCGTGCGCCCCTACGATGGCCGCGCTTGAAGCATTGCTTGAGGGGTGGAGCATTGCTCCACGCCGGGAACTTTTTCGCAATTATCATGAGTCGCCCTCGCTCACGCACGCGAGATGAAAACGGCTTGCCGTTCGGACCCAGGTTCCCTCCTTTGGCAAAGGAGGGTCAGGCGGGATGCTCTGAGCGAGCTTCTCAGGGCCGCCGAGCACGGCTGCGCGCGACGGCGGCGCTCACCAGGCCCGGAAAGTCCGACATGACACCGTCGACGCCAAGCTCGAGGAGGCGGTCCATTTCGGCGGCGTCGTTGATGGTCCAGACGTGGACTTCGCGACCGAGACGGTGCGCGGCGCCAACACTGGTGGCGGTGACGAGCTCGATGCCCGCATGCGCCGGAGGGATCTGCAACGCCTGCCACGCCGGTGCATACCCCTCCCACTGGTCGCGCACCACCCGCTCGATAAAGGCGGCGACCTCGTGCGCACTGGCGCTCGTGGCCACGCAGCCACGTGTAGAGGCCCGAATCGCCTGCATGATCGTGTCGCGCTCGGCCGCCAATAGCACGCGATCGGTCGTGCGCGTTCGGTTCACCAGCTCCAGGACAGCATCGACAATCGGCGGGTGTTCCTGCTTGATCTCGATGTTGAATCGGCGCTCGGGAAATGCGCGCAGCACCGACTCAAGAGTGGGAATGCGCACGCCCTGTCCCCGATATGGAAACCACGTCCCGTCAGGCGTGAAGCGGCAGCCGGCGTCGAGCCGCTCCAACTGGCCCCACGTGTGTTCCGCCACCGGCCCGCTGCCGTCCGTCGTGCGATCCAGCGTGGGGTCGTGCAAGACGACGATCACGCCATCGCGCGTGCCGTGGACGTCGAGTTCGAGGTAGTCGGCGCCGAGCGCTACGGCAAGAGCGAACGAAGGCAGTGTGTTCTCGGGCGCGACGCCCGCCGCCCCGCGATGACCGAACACCCGCGGCCGAGGTAGTGCAAAGTATGCCATCATGGTGTGCGTGACTGAGGTATCGCTCTGAATTACGACTCCCGCAAACCGAGCTGGAGTGCAACCGTTTCTCGTGCTTGCGCTCAGAGCTTCTGAAAAAATCCCTCGGGGTGGAGCGATGCCGACCCCTCGAGCGCGATGCCGGTGGGCACAGCTCCAGTCTTGAGGGCGGGAGCGCTGTGCGTATGCGGAATCGCAGGCCACGCTGGTCGGGCGAGTACGCGCACGACTTGCGCACCGGGTGTCAGCCCACACTCTGATTGGGTTCAAAGCGTGAGCAGCACGGGTCCTTGTTCACGCGCCTGCGCGACTGCCGAGAGTATCACCGGTGGCGTGCTCGCGGTCGGTGCGTAAAGACCCTGCACCGCGCGCAGGCGCTGCGCGAACGCCCCCCGGATGCGCCGAAACTCCTCTGCGTCAACGCGCAGCGGCGGTGTGCGGTGGAAGGTGAGCGGATTCTGATAGCGCCCGTGATCGAAGAGCGCGAAATGCAGGTGCGGGCCAGTAGCTAAACCGCTCTGCCCCACCCAGCCGAGCACCTGACCGCGCGCGACCCGTGCCCGCGGCACAGTGCCGCTCGCGATCCCGCGCAAGTGCGAATACGCAGACACCAGACCGTTGCCGTGATCGATCTCGACGTGCCGGCCAAAACTGCCCTTCCATCCCGCCCAACGCACGGTGCCCGGCCCCACGGCGCGGACCGGCGTACCAGCCGGCGCCGCGAAGTCCACGCCCCTGTGCGCACGCCAGCCGCCGAAGATGGGATGAAAGCGGGAGGAGGAAAAGCTTGACGAGATCTGGGTGAATGCCAGCGGGTAGCGCAGGAAGGCGCCGCCGAGGGCACGCCCCTCCATGTCCAGATACGTGGACTGGCCGAGCTCGTTCTCGTACAGGAACGCCGCCGCAGAGGACGCCTGGCCGATGAAGTCCGCAGCGAGCAGGCGGCCGGGTTTCAACGGCCGCCCATCGGCGCTCAGCCGCTGTTCGTACAAGACGCGGAACCGGTCGCCCGGGTGGACCCCAGATTCGAAGTCGACTTTCCAGCCGAGCCAATCGACTACAGCCGAAATGATCGCGTCGGGTACGCCCGCGCGTTTCGCGCTGCCGTGGAAACTGCTGTGCACGGTCCCGCGAACCCCCGCCACGCGCACGGTCACCCCACGCGGCTCGGACCAGGCCCTGAGTTTCGTCCTGCCCACGCGCTTGACGACTACTTCGCGCTCGTCGTCAACGGCGTAGCGCAAAGCCACCAGACGCTGGTCGGCGGCGAACGCCAACGTCATCGCGCGCCCGGGCGCCAGCCGCCGCAGGTCCGCCACCGGGCGTGCCGCCATGTACCAGGCCCGCACCTCACTGGCGGGAACTCCGTATCCGATGAGAATTACTCCCAAGCTCTCGCCCCGCGCGATGGGATGATCGACCGTCGCCACTGGCGCCGCCTTCGCCGCCTGTCGCTGGGCCAGCACCGCGAGCAATCGCGCCGAGGCGGGCTCGCATGCCACGGTCACCATCAGGGCGGCAGCGACCCACACCCGCACGCATCGGAAACTCCCAGCCGCACGGTGACGTCGAGCGCCGGCTGCCCCGTCCAGCCTCGGTCTGTGCAACACGACCACGCCGCCGGACCCTGCCAACCTCGTCCGAGGATGTCAAGGCGCAAGGGCGGCAATTTGTTGCCGGTCCGGGGATCTTGCCTTTGCGGCGTGCTCCGTGATCTCGGTGCGTCCGTGGTGACCGCTCTCATTCACCGGAGCTGGCTGGTGATCGTGGCGGCGAGCGCGGCTGCATTCGTGGGCGCGGTTGCGTATGTCGCATATGCGCTGCGTGCGCCGGCCATCCCGCCGGCTGGCGGCGTAGTGGTCCGGGTGGCGCCCGGCGCCTCGTTCCGATCCGTGGCGGCACAACTGCGGCGCGCCGGGGTCTTGCGCCACCCGCACGTGCTGTCGGCCTGGGCGCGCTACCGCGGTGAGGATCGACGCGTGCGCAGCGGCGACTACCGGATCGCACACCCCATCTCCCCGCTCCAGCTCCTTGCCCTCCTGCGGTCTGCGCAGGACGCCCTGCATTGGGTCACAATCCCGGAGGGGCTCACCAGTGGCCAGATCGCCGAGGTTTTCGAACGAGAAGGCTTTGGCGGGCGGGATGCGTTCGAGTGCGCGATGCGCGATCCCGCCACGTTGCTGGAGCTCGGGCTCCCAGCGAGCGGTGTGGAGGGCTACCTCTTTCCCGATACGTATGCCCTCGAGTGGGCCATGGACGCGCCGGCCATCATCCGCACCATGGTGCGGCGCTTTCGCCGAGAGAGCGCCGCGCTGGCAGAGCGCCGGATTGCGGCGGGCTTGACCGAGGCGGAGATGGTGATCTTGGCGTCCGTCATCGAGAAAGAAACAGCGCTGGTCCACGAACGCTCGCTCATCTCCGGCGTGTTTCACAATCGCCTCCGCCTCGGCATGCCACTGCAATCGGACCCGACAGTCCTGTACGGCCTCGGGAGGAGTCGCGGAGACCTTACCCGCGCCGATCTCGTCCACCCGTCGCCGTACAACACGTACATCCATCCGGGTCTGCCGCCGGGACCCATCGCCAATCCGGGGCGCGCCGCGCTTGAAGCCGCTATCGCCCCCGCGCAGACGACAGCGCTCTACTTCGTCTCCCGCAACGACGGCTCGCACGAGTTTTCGACCTCATTGGCCGGCCACAGCCGCGCCGTGCAGCGCTACCAACGCGCCCGCTGAGAGGGGTCCGCACCGACACGAGCCGCTCTTGAACTCTCCGCTCAGGGCGTGGGAAAAATCCCTCGGGGTGGAGCAATGCTCCACTCCTCGAGAAGAAAGGTGCCGGTGCAGCGCGGCGCCCGTCTCGAGGGCGGGAGCACGGCTCCGGCCCTTCCGCTGGTGTTCCTCCCTGTCCCTGCCCGGATTTCTTCACGCGCTCTCAGGGCCGCGCCGCGCCCTCTGGCGCGCTCTTTTCCAACCGCTCCAGCTTGGTGTACAACCCCTCGGCCTCGCGCTTGAGCCGCGCGTACTGACTGAAAACAGCCTGCGGGTTTGCGTGGGTCGCGTAGAAATCCGGCGTGTTGATGATCGCCGTCAGCGCTGCCAGCTCGCTTTCCTTCTCCGCAATCGCCCCTTCCAGGCTGGCCAGTTCTCGCCGCAGCCGCGTCGCAGCGCGCGCCGTCCGCTTCGCATGGCTGCGCGATCGATTGGCGGATGCGAACTCGGGTGCCGCGCCTTTCCCTGCGCCGGCGCCGTGGGCCGCCAGGGCCGGCGGTCGGCTGCCGTTTGTGCCTGTCGCCTTCAGGCGCAAGTAGTCTTCGTAGTTTCCGAGGAAGCGCTTCGCCTGACCCGATCCGACTTCGATGATTTCGTCGGGCAGTCGGTCGAGCAGGTAGCGGTCGTGTGCCACAAGCACGAGCGTTCCGCGGTACTGCTGCAGGGCGTCGAGCAGCACTTCCTTGGCGCCGATGTCGAGGTGGTTGGTGGGTTCGTCGAGCAACAGGCAATTGCAGGGCTGCAGCAGGAGAACGGCCAACGCCAGGCGGTTGCGCTCTCCGCCGCTCAGCACCTTGATCCGTTTGTGCACGCTATCGCCCGAAAACAGAAACGCGCCAAGCAGATGGCGCACCTGCGGGACCATCTGCAGGGGCGCGGCGGCGGTCACTTGCTCGAGCACCGTGCGTTCCGGATCGAGCACGTGCGTCTGATCCTGCGCGAAGTAGCCCAGGCTGACGTTGTGCCCGACGCGGCGCATCCCGCCGGTCAGCGGTTCGATTCCGGCCAACAGCTTGATCAGTGTCGACTTGCCGGCGCCATTCGGTCCCACCAGCGCGATCTTGCGCCCGCGCTCGATCGCGAGATCGAGCCGGTCGTACACGGTAAGGTCGCCGTATCGCTTGGTCGCTCCCTGCAGTTGGAGAACGATGCGGCCGCTGCGCTCGCAGGGCGGGAAGCGGAAATGGATGGTTGCCGCCGCGCCGTCCGGGGCCGGCAGCCGCTCGATCTTTTCGAGCTGCTTGATGCGGCTCTGCACCAGCGCTGCCTTTGACGCCTGGTAGCGAAAGCGGGAGATGAATGCCTCGATGCGGGCGATTTCTTCCTGCTGGGTGCGATAGGCCTCCATCTCGCGAGCGCGGCGCTCCTCGCGCTCGCGCAGGTAGCGGCTGTACGTGCCCGGGTAGTCCACCAGCTTCCCGCCCGTCACTTCGGTGATGCGGCCGA
>JBBITY010000109.1:0-2489 GCA_037440565.1 Desulfurellales bacterium | reverse complement strand
CGCCGGGCGGCCCACTCATCGTCGACGTCTGGCTGACCGTCGACGGGCAGTCGCGCAGAAACTCCTCCAGCCAGTTGCGCGCTTCGAGATCGAGGTGATTGGTGGGCTCGTCGAGCAGCAACAGGCTCGGGCGCCGGAGCAGGAGCTTTGCCAGTGCCAGACGCATTTGCCAGCCACCGGAGAACTCGCCTGCGTCGCGGGTGAGATCGGCGACCCGGAACCCCAAGCCGGTCAGCACGGCGCGCGCCTGGTTTTCGTGGTCGTAGCCCCCCTCGGTGTCCCACCGTTCCCGGGCGCGTGTATAGGCGGAGAGGATCGCGGCGTATTCGGCGTCGGCCGGATCCGTGTCGGCGAGTGCGTCCTCCAAGCGCCGGCACTCCGCTTCCAGGGCGAACACGTCCGCGAACGCGCCGAGCGCTTCCTCCAACACCGTTCGCCCACTGCAGGCAACACCGTCCTGCGGCAAGTAGCCCGTGACGGCGCCTTTGGGCAGCACAATAGTGCCTTCGTCCGGATGGTCCAGGCCGGCGATGAGGCGAAGCAACGTCGATTTGCCCGACCCGTTCGCGCCCACCAATCCGACCCGGGCCCCCTCCGGGACAAACCAGCTCGCGCGCTCGAACACGCGTTGGCCCGCGAAGGATCGGCTCAGATTGCTGATCGTCAACACGGGCCGTTCTTGTAGCGGCGGGGGACCAACCTGGCAAGGCGAGCAGGCATCGCTTGCAAGTTGGCGCAGGCTCTTTTATCCGGGGCCGCGAGGAACTGGCTTGTGTCCATTCTGCTCCGCATCGCCGCCGCCCTTTCGCTGGCGTGGGCCCTGTGGCTCTTCTGGATCGAGCCGGCGGCGCTGCCGGAGCTGAAGGCGGCTCCCGCGGCGGCAGCGCTGGCGCGCGGGCTCGGTATCGCGAATTGTGGCTTCGCGTTGTTGTTCTGGCGCGCCGCCCGCCATCCGCCCGCCGAACGCAGCGCCATCTACACCGCGCTGCTCGTCCTCGGGCTGCGCGGCGCGACGGGAACGGCCGAAGTGCTGTATCGGCTCGATGGGCGTGCAGCCGTGGTGAGTCTGATCGACATGGTGACCTGCATCGCTCTCTTCGTCGGCATCCTGAATACGCTGCCGGGGACGCTGCGCGCGGGATCGAACGCGCCGGGCGCGGCGCGGCCGCAGGGCCCCTCCCGCCCCTGATTTCTTCAACGTCTGGTCAGGTCGCGAAGGAGGACCCGCAGCCGCACGTGTGCGTGGCCTTCGGATTGAAGAACTTGAACCCAGCGCCGTGCAGGGCGGTGACGTAATCGAGCGTGACGCCCTGCAGGTGGGGCCGGCTGGCCTGGTCGATAAAGATGCGCACTCCACCCGAATCGAGCACCATATCGCCGTCGGACGGCTGCTCCTCGAAGGCGAGGTGGTACTGAAAGCCGGAGCACCCCCCACCCGTTACGCCGACGCGCAAGCCGTAGCCCACCACCCCTTCGCGCCGCATGACTGCTTTCACCATTTCGATGGCCTTTTCGGTCAGCGTGAAGGCGGGTGCGCCCTCGCTGGTCGAAGCGCCTTCCGGTTGATGCGGGTTGCGCGGCCTCTCGGATTCCATACGCACTTTGCACCAACTGAAGTTTTCCTCCAGTCGGTCGTCTACTTTCGGTAGCGAGGGGTGTGTCCCGAGTCAAGCTAGGCTCGCCCCTTGCTTGAATTCGCCAAACGCTTTGGCCTATAGATGCGCGGCTTACGCAGCATGTCTTTTTCGCCCCAATACCTGGTGGCCGTCAACCTGGTGCTTCTGGCGCTCGCGGCGTACTCGGCATCCGCCTTGGTGGGGACCGCACTGGCCGGCCGGCTGACCCCGCCGCCCGAGGTCGAACTCAGTCCCCCGCCGCCGCCGATTCCGGCGCAGGAGGTGAAGCCCGCGACGTACTACGCGCTCATCCACCAGCGCGACATCTTCAACTCGGCCAAGCCGAAACCCCTGCCGGTCAATGAACCGCCGCCGGTGACGCCGCTGAAATTGAAATTATGGGGCGTCGCCCTGCACGAAAACAACCAGTCCTATTGCATTGTCGAAGACCTCCAGTCCCACAAGCAGGGCCTCTATCGGATCAATGATGGAGTCCCCGGCGGCGCAACGGTGAAGGCCGTCGAATGGGACCGCGTGGTGCTCACGCGCAACGGGCAGGACGAGGTGCTGGAGTTGGTGACGCCGTCCGGCGCGCCAGCGATGTCGGCCTTCGCTAGCCGAGCGGGCTCGGCCCCAGCCGCGCCGCAGGTGGCCGACGAGCACATTCAAATGACCGCGGAGAACGAGTACCTCATCGACCGCGCCGAAGTCGACAACGCCCTCGAAAACATGAGCCAGTTGTTCACCCAGATCCGCGCCGTGCCGCATTTCGAAGCCGGCAAGTCGACCGGCTTTCGCCTCTTCGCCATCCGCAGCGGGAGCTTGTTCGATAAGATCGGGCTGAAAAACGGCGATGTCGTGCAGCGCATCAAC
>JBBITY010000108.1:0-9246 GCA_037440565.1 Desulfurellales bacterium | reverse complement strand
CAGAACTCGTGAAAAGATTCCCCGGGGTGGAGCACTGCTCCCCCCAAGAATGGGGCCGGCACGTCGCCGCTTCACTCGTGCGGGCGGGCGCACTGCTCCCGCCCTTGCGTCGCTGTTCCAGCCCGTCCGCGCCGGGATTTCTTCACAGACTCTCAGGACCCGCAAGGCGTGATCGCGAGCGCGCGGGCAGGCGAGCGCAGGTAGGGCAGGGCGCCGCGCGCGATGCTCACGCTCTGACAGAGCGGACGGGTGGGCAGGAAATTTCCGGGCGCGCCGCTGGAATCGAACCGCACCAGCGCCGAGGTTCCCGGGCCGCGGGAGCGCAAGGTGCCGATCCGCTCCCTTCCCAAGCGGACCTCGTATTCTCCTGCCGGAAGATCGCTGGCGTATACGCTCAGCACCTCGCGACCGCGCGCGGCCTGATACACAACGACACCGCTCGCCGCCTCGCTCGCCAGAGTCCTGATCATCTCCACGCGCACGACCACGGGCGCCGCGTCTGCCGCGAACGAACCCGCGAACAGGACACGGCGACTTTCATCGGACAGCGCGAGGAGGTGGCCGTGTGGATCGAGGGCGAGCAGTCGAGCGGTCACGCGGCCGCCCGGACCGACTTCTAAACTGGCGACCGGTTCCCCGTCGAGACCGAATGTGTACCGCCCCGGCGGCAGGCGGCGCGCGCGCACCGAGACTTCGGTACTCAGACAGCGGCGCGTGAAGCGGACGCGCACCGCCCCGGCGATGTCGCGCCCTGTGGGAGTGAGCATGACGACCTCGCTGCGGCCGCCGCGGGCGTCGGCGGGCGGGGACCACGTGCCGAGTGTGCGCGCCAGATCGTCCGCCCGCGGGCTCCCCCAGCCGGTGGGAAAGTCCCAACCGCGGCCGGCGGCAAAGCCTTGATTGTCGCCGCTCGTGACGTCGCGGAGCGGCCGAGCGGCCAGCCCGCGGGCGTGCGCGACTTCACAAAGCGCCGGGGCGGCGAGCCCGAGCGGCGCGCGACCCATGTGTGCTCGATACTGATTCGTCAAAGCGATCAGGGCGGCCCAGATGGGCGCCGCCACGCTGGTGCCCCCGAAGTACCACCACGAGTTATCGTAAGCGACCATGTACGGCGTTGCCGGATCTGCATTCAGGGCCACGTCTGCCAGGACCCGATTGGTCTGCGGCTGCATCTGCCACGGCGGCGCCGGCCACTTCGCGCTGGTTCCGCCTCCGCTTCCCTCCCAGGCCACCTCACTCACCGTAGCTTCGTCCTCGCGCACGGTGGTACCGCCCACGGCGAGGACGTAAGGATTCGAGGCGGGGAAGCTCACGCCGGGCGCGTCGGGGCCGCAGTCGTAGGCCCCGGCGTCGCCTGATGCCGCCAGCACGGTGATGCCCTGAGCGGCGGCGCGCTGAAAGATCGCGTGTGCCTGATTCAGATGCGACCCGGGCATGCGGCGTTCGCAGACACCCCAGCTCGTGGTGAGGACCGCCGCCCGGTTTTCGGTGACAATGCGATCGTAGATTTTGAGGAAGCTGCTGCTGGATGCGCTCGCGGCCGCGTACACCAGGATGCGCGAGCCGGGTGCCATGGCCGACGCCCACTCCACGTCGAGCGTTGTCTCGTCTCCCGTAGTCGTGACCTCGCCACCGACGGGGATCAACTCGACGCTGTCCGCGCTGCGGGGGATACCGAGGCTTTGCCAGAACCGTTCGAGATCGGCGGTGGAGAATCCGAAGGCGGTGGCGATGGCGATCGTCGAATGGCGCGCGTCCTCGCCGCGAATACCCGTCTCGTACAAAGGCTCGAATTGGTAAATGCGCGCGATATCGACGGGGAGAAACACCGCGCCCACTTGCGGGGGCAGCAGGGGCCCGCGATGGGGTGGATGGAATAGGATCTCCTCATGCGCCCCCTGCACGCTGAGCAGGTCGACGGCCGGAGCCGTTGCCGCATCGAGTGCCGCGGGGCTGGTCTCGGCGGCGGACATGCCCAGCGCGAGTTCAAACGCCTCCGCCTGCCGGACGGCGGCGGCGCTGCCAACGGCGGTAATGAATAGCCGGGACGGGGAAACCTCCGTGACCGTCAGGCCTCGGCGGCGCAGAAGAGCGACCGCTGCCTCGACGCTCTCGGCGCTCGGGCCGAAACGGCGGTCGAACTCAGCGGAGGTCAGGAACTGATTGAAGGCTGGGGACTGCGGATTCGCGACCTCGCGCAGAAACTGTTCGAGCTCGGGCTCATTCCGCCAGCGCAAACCCACAACGACCTCGACTGTCTCCGCGGCCGGCGCGGCTTCCGCCGTGTTCGCCGTCGGCGACGCAGACGGTTCAGCCTGGGCGGTTCCCTCGGTCGCGTAAACCGCTCCCGTGTGCAGGGCGGCAGCGAGCAGCGCGGCCGTAGTGAATCGCAGAGCCATGCGGGTGCAATCGTTTCAGCACGGCGGTCACTGACGAGACTCCTTGGGAGTTTTCGGTAAGGCCACTGCCATCGCGCCCCGGCGCAGGGTTTCGTTGGAGCGCGAACCTTGTCCTCTCCTAGTGGATCGCACCGGCGAAGAAGCAGCGGGCATGCCAGGGTGCCGGAACGGATGACCGGTGTGCCATGCGCTCTCGGTGGGCACACCTGACGGCCCGTGCCCGGGTACCTGAATGGCAGATTTGGAGAAATGCGTTCCCCAGTGACGCCGCTTTCGTCGTCACGGACTGCGGCACATGGCCGGTCAGGTGGGAACCTGTCCGAAAAGGCCGAAGACGCCCCCTCGAGTCCGCGGACATACTTCAACGGCCTCGAGGCGAGCGGCACGGCTCGCTGAGGTCGGGGGCAACGCACCTGGTGAGCGCTTCGGACTTGGCTCCGGACAGGCCGGTCGAAACGCGAGCGGGATCCGGCGGCGGCCGTTGCCGGCACCGAGCCGAGCTGGCCCCGTATCAGGCTGGGGGATTGGCCGGGAGCCAGACGCGGAACGTGGAGCCGCGCCCAGGTTCGCTCTCGACCGCGATCGTACCGCCGAGGACATCCAGCAAACGGCGGACGATGTAGAGTCCGAGGCCGGCGCCACCGTGGCGGCGGGTCATCGGGCTTTCCGCTTGGCGGAACGGCTCGAAAATGATGTCCAGCGCGTCCGGAGCAATGCCGATGCCGCTGTCCTCGACGCTGAGCTCCACGCCGCCCTTGTGCGCTCGGGCGCGCACTGCCACCGTGCCGTGATCCGTGAACTTCACGGCGTTGCTGATCAGGTTTTTCAACACGACCTTCAGTTTCACTGGATCCGTTCGCAGGAGGGGCAGATCCGGCGCCACTAGCCATTGGAGGTAAACGGCCGGTTTGTTCTTGCGCAACGGGTGCGTGTCCGCCTCGACCTCCCGTGCGAGGACGTGCACATCGGTGTCCTGTATCTCCAGTGGCAAACGCCCCGCCTCGAGGCGGCTGAGGTCCAGCGTCGCGTTGATCAAGTCGAGTAGTTGTCGCGCATTGGCGTCCGACCGGCGCACGATGTCCGCCTGCTGTTGCGAAAGGGCGCCGAATTCGCCCGCTAGCAACAAATCGTTGTATCCAATGATGACGTTCAGCGGTGTCCGCAACTCGTGGGAAATCGTGGCGACGAACTCGGACTTGAGCCGATTCGCTCGCCCCAGCTCTTCGACCAGTCGGGCGTTCTCCAGCGCCAGCGACGCCATCTGCGCGATACCGCGAGCGATCCGTTCCTGTTGGTCGGTAAAGCGGCGGTGCGGGTCTCGATACCCGGCGATGTGGATCCCGAAGACGTCACCACCGCGGCGCAGCGCGACGAAGAGTCCGGCCGTCACCGCGTGTTCGGAAAGTACCAAGGGCAGGGCAAGCTGAGCATCGCCGGGCGCCAGTTGGATCAAGTCCTCCGTTGCAAACCGTCGGAGCATCGGCGCGACGCGGGACGCCGGCACTTTGAGGATACGGATGGCCTCGCGCTCTTCAGCCGTCTGCCCGTAGCCGGCGATCGGAACGAAGGCGTCCTCGTTCGGCTGCCGGAGCAACGTCTGGCTGTAATCGCAGTGCAGAACCTCGGTGGTCAGACAGCACAGTCGGTCAACGATCGCGGGCGCATCGAGCAGCGCGATCAGCTCTCGCCCGACGCGGGCCAGGGACGCCGAAATCGCCGCCTCGTCGCGCTGGGCTTGCTCGGCGAGCCGGCGGGTCCGCCGCACGTCTGCCTCGCGCAGCTCACGCTCGATGGCGGGGACCAGCCGCGCCAGGTTCCCCTTCATGAGATAGTCGTGCGCCCCGGCCTTCATAGCAGCGACAGCAGCATCCTCTCCGATGGCGCCCGAAACGATGATGAACGGCAGGTCGCCCGCGTGCGCTTGCACCAGGCGCAAGGCCGCGATCGCATCGAAGCGCGGCATCTCGTAATCGGAGAGGACGAGGTCCCAGGGCTCTTGCAGGGCAGCCTCCAACGCTCCTGCGGTGTCCACCCGCTTCCATGTCGGTTGGTACCCGCCCCGCTGTAAGGCGCGCAGGAGCAGCAGCGCATCGTCTTCACTGTCCTCAACCAGCAACACGCGCAGGGGACCGGGTGCCGCGGCTGGCGTGGCGGTTGCCGGTTCGGAAGTCGGTGGAACGGATTTCATGCCGACAACCTAGAGAGTCGCGGCTGCAGACGGCCTCCGGGCACTGGTGAGTTACAAACTGGCACCCGAGCGCCCGCCTCGTGGCGGCGGAACTTCGTTCAGTTGCAGCCAGTACCGGCCGACTTGCAGGAGGAGTTCATGGAACCGGTCGAAATCGATGGGCTTCCGCAGGTAGCTGTTCGCACCCTGGCGATACGCCTCCAGGATATCTTGCTCCTCGTTCGACAAGGTGAGCACAACGACCGGGAGGAACGCGGTCCGATCCGCCGCGCGCATCTGGCGCAGCACTTCCAGCCCATCGATCTTGGGGAGCTTCAAGTCCAGAAGCACCAACGCCGGGTCGGCGTCGGGATCGCGATCTGCGTAGGGGCCCGTCGCGAAGAGGTACGCGAGTGCTTCCACCCCGTCGCGGGCGACCACAACGTCCGTTGCGATCTGGTTCTTTTTCAGGGCGCGCAGGGTCAGCTCGACGTCGTCGGGGTTGTCTTCCACGAGTAACAGCGGCCTCTTCGGTTCCATCATCTCCTCGATGCGCGCGTCGTCCCGCGATGCAGTTTATACCAAGCGTGTACCGAGGCAAATACTATTAGCATAGGGAAGTTGCGATCCGCTAACGGATGCGCAGCTACGTCACCGGTGGGTGGCCGGCGAAGCAGGCCACCCGGTGGCGGCTTGCCGTGGGCGCCGCGCCATGCCGGTCAGTCGAGGGCTCGCGCCCCGAAGGGGCTGGCGTCCGATAGCCCAGGGGATCGCTCTGGAGAACCCGATGCGCCGCTCCCGGCCGCGAAGGGGTGGGCCCCCTGGTCCCTCGAGAGGAGTTGGGCCCTTTCACGGCTTGCGTATTCCTTCGCACGCCGAACCCCGGGCGTTGCCCTGGGTTATCGAATGAGGCCCTTGCGGGCGCTCTGCATCGTCCATCTGCATTTGAACGCACCTCTTCTGTTCCTGTGAGCTGGCGGGCCTTGACTGACCGGCATCGAGGCTAGGCAGCCCGGGCGGCCAGGGGGCCCGCGATCGGCAAGTGGATGCGGAAGGTCGCACCGCGGCCCGGCGCGCTACTCACTTCGATCTCGGCGCCCAGCACAGAGGCGAGCCGCTTCACGATGTACAGTCCGAGCCCGACGCCGCCCGGTGAAGTTTCGCCGTTGGGCGCCTGGCGGAACATCTCGAAAATCTCCGAGAGATGCTCCGACTTGATGCCGATGCCGGAGTCCTGGACCACGAACGTAATCTGCTGTTTCGCCAGTTGTGCCGCGACAGACACTGTTACCATGCCATGGTGGGTGAACTTCAGGCCATTGTGAATGAGATTGCGGAGGATGATCTGGAGTTTGTTCGGATCCGTGCGCATCGGTGGAAGACCGGGTTCGACGCGCCAGTTAAGCTCGACCGTCGGCTTGCGCCACGCGGGGGGAATTTGCACCTGCAGTTGCTCGATGAACTGTGGAATCGATATGTCGCGCAGGTCGACCGTCATCAGACCTCGCTCGAGGCGACTCATGTCGAGGGTTGCTTGAATCAGCTCGAGCAGTTGCAGCGCCTGGCTGCGAATGGTCTGGAGTGTTTCAAGATGATCAGGGGAGAGGTCGCCGAATGCTCCTTCGATCTGCAGATCGGTGTAGCCGATGATGACGTTGAGTGGCGTCCGGAGTTCGTGGGACATCGTCGCCATGAACTCTTCCTTGAGCTGGTTGGCCGACTGCAGATCGGCAATCAAACTCGCATAATCGAGTGCGGCAGCGGCGTGGATAGCGATGCCGGCGAGGACGCGACAGTCGCGTGAGCCAAAGCGCGGCTGATGCTCGCTGCGGGCGGCGAAGAGGAGCCCGACCAACCGATCGCCGCGCTGCAGGCGCACGCCGAGCAGCGTATTGGCTTTCCAGCGGCGCAGTGCCGACATCACCACGGGTTCTCGCAGGGCAGCCGGATCCACCTGGAGGACCTCCCCGCTGGGATTGCCGCGCAACGTCGGGATGGAATCGGGTTGAACCTCGACGTGCCGCAGCTCGGTGCCATTCGGCACGTGGCGGCCATGAATGGCGCCGATGCGGAAGGTCTCGACCGCCTCATCCCACAGAAGAAGGATCGTCCCGACGGTTTGGAGCTGGCTGCTCGTCCCCTTGGCGATTTGGTCCGCGATCGCGGCGGGATCGAGCGCCGCGGTGAATTCGTTGGCGACATCGAGCACGGCCGTCGCCACTTCGCTGGCTTCCTTGGTCGCCGCGTTGTCGGCGGCAAGCTGACTGTTCTCGGCCACCAGGCCTTCGATCTGCGTGCTAAGCCCGTCCCGAAGGCGCTGGGCGCGCGCCGCACTGACGGTCATCGCGAGCGCGGCGGCGGCGGCCGCGGCAACGCATACGAGGACCGGCGGGCTCGAGCCCGCGCCAGCGACGTAGGCGACCCCCATCACGGTTGCGGCGCACCAGGGAGCGCGCCGACTGGAGGAAACGGCCAGGGACAAGAAGAACACCCCGACGACGAAGAGCAGAGACACGAGCTCCGCCGGTGCCGCCAGGCGTGCGAGGGCGTAGCCGGCGCCGGCGAGCGGAAGGGCGGCGAGGACCTCGACGAAGACCCAGCGCCGGAGACGCGGCGTGACCCTGGGCACGACGAGGAGGAGGGCTGCAACGCCGAGCGCTGCGCCGGCAATCAATAACGGTGCGCCGGCGGGAGCAGCCGTCGGGGCGATTCCTTGCCAGGCAAGCGCGGAGGCGGCGAGCAGGAGGAAGAGGGCGGGTGCTCGGGTGTAAGCCGCCGGCTTGGTCGCGATGGCTGGTGCCCCTACCGTCTGGGCCTGCTCGCTCGCGTCGAGCAGGCGGGGGGGGGCGAGGTTGGTGCGGCGTGCCGGCAGCACTTTGGGTCGCTCAACCGGGATCTGACTGTCGCTTTGCGAAATGCGCCCGATCCGTTTCACTGAAGCGCTCGTGGGTGCGTGGTGCGGCTGTGCCAACTGCATGCCAAGGCTGATGATCGGTCCCGAATTCCTCCCGATCGTGCGAATGGACAGGCGGCAACACGCTCTCCGGGCTCGGGCGATCCCGCCGTCAGGCATGAGCCGTCAAAAACGCATGCGAAGCGGCTGCTTTTTGACGGTTCTCCCGAATCCGTTGCTCCGCCGTCATCCCGGGCTTGCCTCACCCGGAGCACGCGATTGACTCGCCGGTCCCGTCCAGGTAGTAAGAAAGCCGCCTTTAAGCTGGTCCAGCGAGGCCAGAAAGGATTCGATGACGCTCTCCTCGACAACAACTTCTGACTGACGCCCCCTCGGTGGCGAGGGGGCGTTTTTTTTTATGACTGCGGCACCAGAACGCGTAGTGCTCGACGCAGAAGGGACAGCTCGGGCACTCGTCCGGATCACCCACGAAATCCTGGAGCGCAACAAGGGAACGCGCGGGTTGGTGTTGATCGGAATCCGCTCGCGCGGCGTCGAGTTGGCGCATCGGCTGGCCAAGAAGATCGCCGAGATCGAGGGCGTCGACGTGCCGACCGGCATCATCGATATCACGTTGTATCGCGACGACCTGACGCGCGCCGTGCAGCAGCCACAGGTGAAGGGAACCGATATCCGCTTTCCGATCGACGACCAGCAGGTCGTGTTGGTCGACGATGTGCTGTACACGGGACGAACGGTGCGCGCGGCATTGGATGCCCTGATGGACTTCGGCCGGCCGCGCAGCGTGCAGCTCGCCGTACTGATCGACCGGGGTCACCGCGAGCTGCCCATTCGGGCCGACTACGTGGGGAAGAACTTGCCGACCGCAGTCACGGAAGCGGTGGAGGTTCGACTCCTGGAGCGGGACGGCCGCGACGAAGTCGTCCTGGTTCCAGCGGAGGAGCACTGACATGGAATTTTCCCATGGCCATCTGCTCGGCTTGGACGGCCTCTCGCGCGACGAAATTCTCTACCTCATCGACACCGCCTCCTCGTTTCGGGAAATCTCCGAGCGCGACATCAAGAAAGTCCCGACGCTGCGCGGCAAGACGGTGGTCAGCATCTTCTATGAGCCGAGTACGCGCACGCGCATGTCGTTCGAGATCGCCGCGAAGCGATTGAGCGCCGACTTTGTGAGCATCGCTGCCTCGGCGAGCAGCGCCGCAAAGGGGGAAACGCTGCTCGACACGGCCCGGAACATCGCGGCCATGCGGCCCGACTGCCTGATCATCCGTCATCCCGCTGCGGGCGCGCCCCATTTTCTCGCCCAGCGGGTCGAGTGCCCGATCATCAACGCGGGGGACGGTACACACGAGCACCCGACGCAGGCGCTGCTCGATCTGCTGACCATCCGGGACCATGTGGGCCGTCTCACCGATCTGACCGTGGCGATCGTGGGGGACATCCTGCACAGCCGCGTCGCGCGTTCGAACCTTCACGCGCTGCGGCAGTTGGGCGCGCGGGTACGCTTGGTTGGCCCGCCGACGTTGCTGCCGCCAGAAGCGGCAGCCTGGGGGGAACTGCATAACGACCTGCGAACGGGCCTCCGGAGAGCTGACGTGGTGATGATGCTGCGGATTCAGCGCGAGCGACAGGGGCGCAACTACTTCCCGAGTCTCGACGAGTACGCGCGCTACTTTTGTTTGACGCGCGCCGCCCTGGCCGAGGCGCAGCCCAACGTCGTCGTGTTGCATCCGGGCCCCCTCAACCGGGGCATCGAAATCGCG
>JBBITY010000107.1:1485-9283 GCA_037440565.1 Desulfurellales bacterium | reverse complement strand
ATTCTGCGGTCGGCCCCCGGCGTCTTGCTGACGGACGATTCCCCTGCGCAACTCACGTACCCGACCCTCATCGATGCATTGGAAACGGAGGCGACATACGTCGGTCGCGTGCGCGATGACCCGACCGTTCCGTCGGGCCTCAACCTGTGGGTGGCGATCGATGGCATCCGCAAGGGCGCTGCCGTCAATGCGGTGCAGATTGCGGAGCTGCTCATCCGCGACTACCTCTGAAGCGAGCTGCCCCGCGGCTTCGCCGGCTGGACGCCGGTGCCGGCGCGGGGCATCCCGAGATGCGTCGCAGCTCGTTGGAGACGACGCGCGCGATCGCTTGCGCGGGGAAGCCCTCTCCCGTATTGCCCTCAGCTCAATCCTCTCCCGCGAGTGTTGCGGGAGCGCAGGGCCATGGCCAAGTCGCCGGCGGAGCCTCCATCCGTCGTCAGTCGGCACCGCCGACTCCGACAATCAACCGTCATTCCCACGCGAGCGCGAATCCATGCCGGCGCGGAGCCCCCACCTCACTCCTGGATGCCCGCCCCACGCCTACGCGGGGGCAGGCTTTGCGCGGGCATGACGCCCTTCGATGCGACGCCGATATCTACTTTGCCGTGGGGTTGTTGCCGTGGCTTGTCGGGCGTGAGCGGATGGTTACGCGGGTGCGACGATGCAGTTTCGCCTGATCGTGGAGTATGACGGAACGGACTACTGCGGGTGGCAGGTCCAGCCGAACGGGCGCAGTATCCAGGGTACCCTGGAGGCCGCCCTCGGCCGCTTGCTCGGGCACGCCGCGCGCGTTGTGGCTGCGGGGCGGACGGACGCGGGGGTGCACGCGGTGGGACAAGTGGCGTGCTTTCGGACCCACCGGACCCTCGATCCCTGGATCGTGCACCGCGCCCTCAACGCGTTGACGCCCGATGATGTGGCGATCCGGTCGGTGGAGGTCGTTGCGGAAGGGTTCGACCCCCGCCGTGGGGCGCGCAGCCGCGCGTATGTATACCGTATCTGGAACGATCCCACTCCGTCGCCTTTCTGGCGACGCTACGCGTGGCACATCCCCCAGCCGCTGGCATTCGACGGCATGGCCGCGGCGGCAACGGTGCTCGTCGGCGAGCACGACTTCAGCTCGTTTCGGGCTGCCGGATGTCAAGCCGCGCATGCGGTGCGGCGGGTCTGCCGCAGCGAGATGCACCGGGACGGCGCGCTTCTGCAATATCGCATCGAAGCGACAGCCTTTGTCCGCCACATGGTTCGCAACATCGCCGGGACGTTGGTCGACGTCGGCCGCGGTCGGCGCAACCCCGACGACGTGCGCGCGCTCCTGCAAGCGCGGGACCGTACCCGGGCCGGGGTCACCGCCCCGGCGCACGGGCTGTGTCTGACCGAGGTGAAGTACGAGTGAGTCCTTGTGAAGAAATCCCGGCGCGGACAGGTCGCAACACCGACGGAAGGGCGGGAGCAATGTTCCCGCCCTCAACAGTCGAGCGGCGCTGTGCCGGCACCATTCTTGAGGGGTGGAGCATCGCTCCCCCCCACCCTGACCGTCACATATAGAAACTCCAGGGGGTGGCGCATCGCGCCCCCCGAGGAATTTTCTTTCACAAGCCCTGAGGGCTCGCCCTCGGCGTTACAGCGGCAGCTCGAAGCTCACGCCGATGCCGATACCCCAGTCCAGCGCCTCGTCGGTCAAACCGGCCAGTCCCGTCGGCCGGATGGTGAAGTTGTCCGAGAGGTACAGGTCGACTCCCGGCATCAAGACGATGTCGTTGAACTGCTCTCCAAAGGCGCGGAAATAACGCCCCGAGAGCTCCGCGCGCAGGGCATAGTGCTCACTCCCGCGCACGAGCCCTTCGGCGCTGTAGTTGAACACGTCGTCCACGCTGCCGGTGTAGATCTGATAGCCGACGTGTGCGCCCACCCCCCATCGGCCGTGCTGATAGCGGGTGGACAGGAACGGATTGGCGCCGAACTCTCCCGTGCCGAAGCCCTTCCGTTCCACGCCGGTGGGAAGGCTCAACTCGACCCCGGCGCCGAGCGCACAGTTCTTGGCGACCATGCGCTTGAACTTGCCGTACAGCAGGACGTCGCCGACATCCTGATCGTTTCGGGTTTTCACGCTGTCGGTGTTCGGTTCCACCAAGCGGGTTTTCTGAATGATGAAGGGGACATCAAAGCCGATTTCGGCGTTTGCCCCGACGCCGTACGCGCCCAGCACGTCGATGATCTCTCCCTGCACGCGGTTGGTCTCGAACGCCGTCTGCTCGTTGTTCGCCGCATTGACTTGCTTCGCGAACTCCCCCACGGGAAATCCCAAGAGATCCAGCTCGGTGTCATCTTCGTCATCGAGCGTGAACCCTCGGATCTCGAGTCGGAACCGCCCCTCTGCCAACGTGGCAGCCTCACGGGTGAAGTTGCGGACCACTCGGTCTTTGTCGGTGACCTGGACTTCGCCAGCCATCGCCGGCACCGCCGCGCTGCAAATCGATGCGAAAAGCGCTACACACGCGAACGTTGCACCCTTCATCGCCTCCTCCTTCCGAGCTAGACCCCCTGGCACCCGCCGTCGGTCGCGGGTGCAATGCCCCGGCAGACTCGGTCGGGCATGCATACGATGGGAATTCTGATTCTGTCAAGCCAAAGCGCGTCCCAGCGCGGTCAGGCCTGAGAGCTAATGAGAAATCCAGGCGGGGACAGGCAGACACACCAGCGGAAAGGCGGGAGCAGCGCCCCCGTCCTCGAGACTGGAGCCGCGCTACGCCGGAGCCGTTCTCGAGGGGGAGCGTCGCGCCACCCGAGGGATTTTTCACAGGCTCTGACCGGAGACACTGCGCGCCTGTTCGACTAGGTGTCGCGCGTAGCGTTCGGCCTCGGCGGCGGGCACCGGCCCGCCGAGCATGCGCGACAGCTCGCGAACGCGTTCCTCGGGCGCCAGCACCCGGGCGCGGGCGATCGTGCGACCCCGGTGAGAGCGTTTTTCCACCGCGTAGTGATGGTCTGCGTAGGCGGCGATCTGCGGCAGATGGGTAATGCACAAGAGCTGCCGCGTGGCGGCAAGGGTCTTGAGGCGCCGGGCGACGGCGTCGGCTACCGCCCCCCCGATGCCCGAGTCGACCTCATCGAAGATAAGGATCGGGGTCTCTGCGGCAGAGGCGGTGAGGGTCTTGAGCGCCAGCATGATCCGCGACAGCTCACCGCCGGAGGCGACGCGCGCGAGCGGTTTCGGTGGTTCCCCTGGGTTGGCCGAAAGGTGGAACTCGACTGTGTCGAGGCCGCTGGCGCTCAGGCGGTCCACCGCCGCGGTATCGGTCGCCGCTTGCTGCATGACCTGAAAGACGGCGTTCGGCAGGCCGAGGATTGCCAGCTCTCGCGCCATCTCCTTCTCGAGACGGCGGGCGGCGACCGTGCGCGCGGCGGACAGCTCCCGCGCGACCTGCAAGGCGCATGTGCGGCGCGCGTCGGCTTCGGCGCGCGCGCGCTCGCAGTCCGCCCCGTGGGCGGCCAAGGAAGCCAGGTCTTCTCGAAGCGCCGCGTGGCGCGCCGGCAGCTCGGTGCTGGGAATGCCGTACTTGCGGCTCAGCCGCGCCAGTAGCCCGAGGCGCTCTTCGATCTGTTCGAGCCGTTCGGGGTCGAAATGTATTCGCTCCGCATAGGTTCGCAATTGGAGCGCGGCTTCTTCGAGCTGGACGCGCGCGGCCTCCACCAATTCCGCGGGCGCGCTGAGGGCGGAGTCGATCCGCGCCAGCTCGGCCAGTTGCGAGCCGAGGCGCGCCAGCCCGGCTGCCATTGCACCCTCGCCGGAATATAGCGCTGCTTCGCCGGCGCGGGTAACCTGTTGCAGGCGCTCGGCGTGGCGCAGGACGTCGCGGTCCCGCCGCAGCACCGCTTCTTCGTCCGCCTGAACCGCGGCTTTGCTCAGCTCCTCGACCTGGAATGCGAGTAGCTCACGGCGCTGCTCGAAGGCCTCGCGGCGTTCCGTCAGATCGCGCCAGTGACTTTGCGCGGCAGCGAAGGCGGCGTACGCCGTGGCCATGCGCTCTCGCAGAAGCGTGAGGCTGCCGAACCCGTCGAGAAAGTCGAGGTGACTTTCCGGGCGCAGCAACAAGGCCTGCTCCTGCTGGCCGTAAATGTGGATGAGGGCGTTGCCGAGCTGTGCAAGCAGAGCCACCGTTGCGGGGCTGCCATTGATGTACACCCGTCCCTTGCTCGTCCGCGGGATGAACCGGCGCACCACCAGCTCGTCATCGGCTGTGAGTCCCAGGCCCTCGAGGGACGCCGCCGCGCCCGCGCCTTCAAACACTCCTTCGATGGAGGCAGCTTCCGCATCACTGCGGATCAAGTCCGGCACCGCCCGCCCGCCGCACAGCAGGGCGAGCGCTTGCAGGATGATGCTCTTGCCAGCTCCCGTCTCACCGGTGATCACGTTCAGGCCCGGACGAAAGCTGACGGTCAGATCGTCGATGATGGCGAAGTCGCGGATACGGAGTTCACGCAACATAGTGGATTCGCCCTCCTGGCAGAGAGCGGCTGGTGCGATCGACCGAAACGAATTTGCGCCGCCACGGTTCTGCGGTCACCGTTCTCCCCAGCGCAGCTTGCTGCGCAAGAGGCTAAAGTAGCTGCGCTGGCGGGCGCGGACCAGCGGGATCATCACGGATCCCTTGCGTACCTCCACCGTGTCATTGTCCCCCAGGGAAACGCCCTCCTGGCCGTCGAGGGTGACCTCGGCGTTTTGATCCGGGGAGCGCAGGGTGACACGGACCACGGCGGAAGCGCTGATGACCATGGGGCGGTTGGTGAGCATGTGCGGGCAGATCGGCGACAGGAGCATCACGTCGAGCGACGGGAACACGATAGGACCACCGGCCGAGAGCGAGTAAGCAGTGGAACCAGTCGGTGTGGAGATGATCAGCCCATCTGCCCTGTACGTGCATACCGGTTCGCCGTCGACCACTGTTTCCAGGTCGATGATGCGCGCCAGCGCAGTGCCCTTGGTAATGACGACGTCATTGAGAACTTGGTACCCGCGCTCCTCGCCGGACACGCGCACTTCCAGGGTCATGCGGCGGTCGATGAGCAACCGGTCCTCGAACGCGTCTTCTAGAATCGGATAGAGTTCTTCGATCGTGACCGCGGTGAGAAAGCCCAGCCCACCGGCGTTGACGCCCAGGATCGGAACCGCCCGGTCCCGGACCTGGCGCGCCACGTGCAGCAGCGTGCCGTCGCCACCCAGCACGACGATCAGATCGACACGGGTAACCAGCTCTTGGAGGCTCGCGCCGGCTGGCGCGTCGACTGCAGCGGCCAGTTCCGCTTCAGCCAGCACACCAATCCCCCGGCGCTGCACGTATTGCACGAGGTCCCGCCCGAGTTCGACTGCCTGCGGGCTTCCGCGTTTGACCACCACGCCGACCGAATGCACCCCCGCACCATACCACAGCGCCGCGCACGCCAGCCAGCCACAGGGTGGGCGCTGCCTGGCTTGCGCGGATGCCGGCGCGGCATTCAGGCCAGCGAGTGCCTTGGTTGCCTGGTGGCTGGATTTAGGCTATCCGAACGGCTGCCGAAGTGGCCCGTGGGGCTGTAGCTCAGTTGGGAGAGCGCCTGAATGGCATTCAGGAGGTCGGCGGTTCGACTCCGCTCAGCTCCACTCGGTTCTTCACTGGCGGCGTGACGCGGGCGAGCGCTATTTGGCGGCAGTCGACCCTTGCCGCTGCCACGGTCTGCCGTCACGTGACAAAATAGACCATCGACGGGCGGTGAACCCGTCGCTGCGTCCCCCGCCTCGCCGCAGGCAATTTTTGCGATCGTCTGGCGCTTTTTTCATGCCGAGCGGGGCGTTGTCATGCATCAAATCGGCTTGACTTTGCCGCCGAACGGTGTAGTTTCCGGCTGGGTTTTATCGCGGCTTTTGCGAGTGCGTGGCGAACAAAGAACCTCAGTAGTCGGTGCGCCGGGGGATGGGGAGACGATTTGCTAGACACACCGGACGGGGCCGCAATTCAAAGACGAGTCGGGAACGGACGTCGCGGCAGTAGGCTGGTTTTCCGAGGCGATCCCGTATTTTGAAGAGCCGAGAATCAGCGGGCGCCGCGCAGTGTGTGTGCGTGACGTGGCGGTCCTGAAGATTGGGGAGGATAGACCGGAATGAACGCCAGAATAAAAGCGGTCACAATGTGGTCGATCCTGTGCGGCGCAGGGATCCTGGTCGCGGTGCTGGCGCTAACGGGAGAATCGGCGGAGACCCAGACGAGTACCCCGCCGCCCGTCGAACGCGTGAGTCTCCGGGTGGACGGTGGCCAGGGTAACTCGAATAGCAGCGGCGCCGTCGCCAGCGGCGATGGCCGCTGCGTCGCCTTTTACAGTGACGCGACCAACCTCCTGCCCCAGGGCGGCTCGGACGTCGACACCAATGGATTCCGAGACGTCTACCTCGCGGACCGCACCGCTCATAGCCTTCAACGGGTCAGCTTGACGAACACCGGTGGGCAGTCGAACGGCCCAAGTCAGTTGCAAGGCTTCCGCCCGGCCATCGATGAGAACTGCACGTGCGTGGCCTTCAGCTCCGACGCGACGAACCTGGTGCCCGGCGACACGAACCAGCGGACCGATGTGTTCGTTCGCGACCTCGCCGCTGCGACCACGTTACGCGTGAGTGTCGGCGACGGCGCTGAAGCAAACGGCGCCAGCGGGTTTCCGAGCCTGAGCGCGGATTGCCAGTTCGTCGCCTTCCAGTCGCAGGCCTCAAACCTGGTGCCGGGCGATACGAACCAGAGCCAGGACATCTTCGTTTACAACCGCAGCAACGGCCAGACGACTCGCGTGAGCGTCGGCGTCGGCGGGGTAGAGGCCAACGGCGACAGCATCACACCGGCGATCAGCGCCGACGGGCGCTGCGTCGCGTTTGCCTCGGCGGCAACTACTTTTGTCCGTGGGGACACCAACAACACCATGGATATCTACGTGGCCTGCGATGGCGCGGTGACCTGCCGCGCCAGCGTCGACAGCTTCGGCAACGAGGGGAACGACATCAGCTTTCTCCCCGCGATCAGCGGCGACGGGCGCTTCGTCGCGTTCAAGTCCAATGCTTCCAATCTGGTGGCGGACGACCGCAACACCGTGGCGGACGTATTTCTGCATGATTGCCAGACCGGCGCGACGGAACGTATCAGCGTCAACAGCTTCGGCGACGAGGGCAACGACATCAGCATTCCACCCAGCATCAGCGCCGACGGGCGCTTTGTAGCCTTCGGGTCTTTTGCGACCAACCTGCTTCCCGGGCAGACGACGCGCGGGCGCGCACAGGTCTACGTCCGCGATCGGCAGAACGGGACGACCGTGCTGATCAGCACGAACCCCGCGGGGAATCCTGGCAACAATAGTGTTCCCGACCTGCCGCCGAGCATCACGTTGGACGGCGGGTTTGTCGCCTTCGCGTCGCTGGCGTCAGACCTCGTGGCGGGCGATACCAATCAAGCGATCGACTCGTTCATCCGCGCCAACGTGGTGGTGACGCCCGTGGGTACGAGGACGCCGGTTCCGACCAGGACCTTCACGCCAGAGCCCACCGTCACGCCCACGCAGCCGATCCCGTGCGATCGCGACACGGATTGCCCCGTGGGGCAGGTGTGTCGCGACGAAGTGTGCGTGCCCGCGCCGACGCCGACCCCGACGATCGCGTGCACGAGAAACGAGGATTGCCCGTCGGGCCAGGTGTGCGTAGCGGGTATCTGCCGCGACCTGTCGACGCCGACCGCCACGGCGACGCCGCTGCCGACCTGTGTCGTGGATGAGGACTGTCCGGATC
>JBBITY010000107.1:0-1460 GCA_037440565.1 Desulfurellales bacterium | reverse complement strand
CGCGCCATGGTGTGCGTCCCGCCGCGCGTGTGCAACGACAGCGACCCCGAACTCGACCGAGTCAACTGCCGCGGCGTCCGCGAAACCTGTTTGGACGGCACGTGCGAATGCGGTGGCGACTGCAACCTCGACGGCATCGTGTTCGGGACCGAGATCACCAAGATGGTGTGCATCCTCGGCGATGCGTGCGACATCTCGATCTGCCGGGCGGGCGACTTCGATATTCCACCTGACGGCGGCATCATGGGCACCGAGGTGACGCGCGCGGTGCTCAACCTCGGTCTCGGCTGCCCGGGCGAGGGCGCGCCGCTGATCTTCGCGCAGGACCGCACCGGGGAGTCGCGCACGTTGGAGATCGGCTCTGTGTCGGGTATTCCGGGTCAGTTCATCGACCTCGGAATCAGCTTGAGTGGTGGTGGCGACGTGACGACGGCACAGCTTGATGTGCTGTTCGATACGTCCGTGCTCGAGCTCGGCGAGCCGGCGACCGCCTGCCGCATCGATCCACGGCTTGCCGCGAAATTCAGCTTGCAGGCCTTCTTGCCGCAGGTGCCGCCGAATCCGCCGGGCGTGGCGCGGCTGCGCCTTGCGGTGCTGGATCTGATGTTCCCGCTCGATACGTTCACCGACGGGCCGCTGGTGTCATGCCGGTTCCGCGTCCGGCCCGAGGCGGCTCCCGGGAGCATTGTCCTCAACGGCTTCCGTTTCGAGATTGGCGATTCCACGGGGAATGCGTTCGGCGCGTCGGTCACGCCGGGATCGGTGACGGTCGAACCAGCGCCGCCTTGTGAGGACAACGACGACTGTCCCGACGGGACGGAGTGCAAGGGCGGTGTGTGCAAGCCCGTCATTGAGTGCTCCGGTCCGACGGCCGGCCCGACCGAATGCCGCGACGGTCGCGAGGCCTGCGTGGACAACCGCTGCGTCTGTGCCGCGGATTGCAACAATGATGGCCGGGTGCGCGGCAACGAGATATCGATTCTTATCAACATCATCAATGGCAGAACGGGCGTCGAGTCGTGCCGTGCCGGCGATGTGAACGGGGACGGTCGTGTGCGGGGCAACGAAGTGAGCATAGCGATCAACAATATCAACCGTGGATGTCCGTGAGGGGGCTGCCGAGATCCGGCGAAGCATGTGCGTGACCATGTAGCGAAGAGTTCGGGAGGAGGATCGATGATGATGAAGCGAGCCGAAAAACGCTGGCGGACCAGTGCAGAGCGAAGGGTTACAGAAGCCGTGTGCCTGACGGTGGCTTTTCTGCTGACCGGGACTGCCAGCGCCCAGTCGACCCTATCCATTACCGGTGGGGTTGGTGTGCCTGGAGGAACGGTTGCGGCGACGCTGGCACTCTCCGGGGGGGGCGACCTGGTTGTGCAAGCGGCGGCGGATATTCAGTTTGACGATGACCGCCTCAACGTGGACTTCAATAGCTGCGCGATCGATTCGCGGGTTGCGGA
>JBBITY010000106.1:5566-9327 GCA_037440565.1 Desulfurellales bacterium | reverse complement strand
GCCCTGACGTTGGCCCCCATCACGCGCAGGTCACGCACGGGATCCCAGATGCCGCCGGCGGCCGCCTGGGCGTCGCTTTCGATGCGCGTGCCCCAGTCGAGATCGTAGCCGGCGCAGAAGGCGCGCCCGGCACCGCGCAGCACGATCACATGCACGGTTTCGTCCTGATTGGCCGCCGCGACGGCTGCTTGAATCTCACCGGGCATGGCGCGATTGATCGCATTCAGCCGTTCGGGCCTGTTGAGCGTGATCCGCGCCAGCCGGCCGTCGACGGCATAGGTGAGAGTCTCGAACTGTGCCATGTCCTATCCTCCCGCAGGTTCTCTTGTGCCACGCCGGCCAGCCGGACGATAGCGGTCACGCTCATCCCGGAACGCCACTCCAACAACGAGCCCGCGAAAAGATGCCTCGGGGTGGAGCAATGTTGCACCCCTCGGGAATGGCGGCGACGCGGGCGAGCTCCCCTCTTGAGGGCAGGAGCGCTGCTCCCGCCCTTGCGCCACCGTTTTCACCTCTTCCTCGAGAGATTTTTTCCCAAGCCCAAGGCCCAGTTGTCTTCGGTCCGGCAGCCGTGCAGGGCGCTGTTCACCGCTGCGACCAGCTCCTCGATGGTCACGCGCGTATCGCGGCCCGGATCGGCCGCGGGGCAGGCGAGGAAGGTGGCGCGCCCGAGGGCGACCTGAATGCCGCGCACCAGCTCGTCGACCCGCACCACGCCGTCGGCGTCGCAGTCCGCCACGCAATGCCCGTCAGGGAGCGGCGGCCCTGGGTAGAGCACGTCGCGACCTCCGCGCTCGTCATTGCGCAGCGCAGTGAAAAACAGCGCCTCGAACGAGCCGGGTCGGTTCGACATGATGGCGAGCGGGTCGATGTTGGGCGAAAGCAAGAGCGCGCCGAATGGATCGGCGGGATCGATGATCATCTCGTTCAGCGGATCGAAGTCCGTGTCGTAATTTTGCTCGCGGAACTCGTTCGGGTGGTGGAGGCCCACCGCGTGGCCGATCTCGTGCATGAGCAGCCGCTGCAGCGCGGCGAGCTGCTGCTCCCGGGACAGCACGCTGGCAAACAGCGCGACCCGGTCGGTGTTCACAAAGATGTCCGCCCCCGCGAAGGCGAGGCCCGGTTCGGTCGTGCCGTTGGTAAGGACGCGTTCGGAAACGAACTGTGAGGAGCTGCGCGTGACGCCGAAGAACTCGTTGTCCGTGAACACCGGATCCGATTCGGGTCGGGTGAACACGTCGATCTCGGCACCGACGGCGCTTCCTTCCTGGGCGAGCCCCGCGAACTCGAGCGCGAACAACAGCACCGCGCTTTCCCAGGCGGCAAACGCGGCCGCAACCGCGGCCTCGATGTCGGCGACGTCATCGGGTACCACTTGCCCGGTGACGGCCTCGGCCAGCGTCTCGGCCAGGCCCGGCTCGATCGCTACCTGAATCCCGTCGTACAGTCCCGCACCGCCGACGACATCGTGCGAAGCGGCGGACCACCGCGTCGCGGTGGCGAGCGTATCGGAGAGCGGGCGCAGCGTCACAAACCCCCGGGCCGCGCCCGGAGCCAAGACGGCCAAAGCGACGACGAGCCGAGCCACCCACATCCCACCGCTCTTCTGCCACACCGCGCGCCGTTTGTAACGAGGCACTGGTCAAGGAGCGAACAGACCGCCGATCCCGTCAGCCAGGAATGGGCTACCAACGCGATGAACCGTACGCGCAGCGAGCTCGGATCGCTTTCAGTGCCTACCCGCCGTGACTGCTTGCCGCACTCGCAGTTGCTCCTTGGCAGGCGCGCCGGTTATCGTGAAACGTGAGACGCCTTCGCCGCGAAGAGGCAGATGATCGAACGTGGAACCGCGCGAGAGGACCTTACCCGAGGGCCCCGTTGCGTTCATCCAGGAATGCGTTCGTGGTCGCCGAATCCCGTGGACGTATCACGTGAACCTCCGCCTCAAGGGCCGCTGTGTGCCGCGCCAGACCATTCTCGACGCCGCCGACTCGTACGAAATCGTCGAGTCGTACCCGTGTCGGTCGCGGTGCGGTTGGCGGCGGAGCCGACTGGCCGAACCAGCGAAATCGAATTGAACGTCAAAGCTCCTGCCGTAACCCCACTCCCGAAGTTCGTGCTTCTTCCGTACCGAAGGGTCTGCGGGCAGACCGCGGTCGCGTACCGACCCGATCAGTCGCTCTCCACCTTCTTGCTCTGCTCGCGGCCGCGCGCGAGCACGCTCTCCCGCCGCGCCGCGATCATCGCCGCCGTCGCCGCTTTGGCGGACTCGATGCTCGCGGTCCGTTCATAGCGCAGGGCCTCTGGCAGGAGCATCCCGTACCCTTGATTGATGAGCGTCTTGTATCCCCTGAGCACGGCGGGAACGCACGTGGCCATCGCCGCCGCGAGCGCCCTGCAGGTTGGAAGCAGCTCCTCGGGCGCAACCACGCGGTTGACCAATCCCCACTCGTACGCCTGGGCGGCGCTGATCGTATTGCCCGTGAAACTGATCTCCTTCGCGCGGGCGATGCCGATCAGGCGGGGCAGTTTCTGGCTCAATCCCCAGCCCGGGAGGATGCCCACGCGCGCGTGCGTGTCGGCGAACGTCGCTCGGGTCGATGCGATGATGAGGTCGCAGGCCAGGGCGAGTTCGAAGCCGCCGGTGATGGCATGGCCGTTCACCGCCGCGATAACGGGCCCTTCAAAGGCCGCGATGGCCTCGACCAATTCGAGCTGCCCCGCTCCGCCCGTCACATCGGGTGCGCCGCCGCTGGCCAGCTCGTTCAGGTCCATGCCGGCGCAGAAGGCACGCCCGGCGCCGGTGAGGATCGCCACGCGGACCTCGGCGTCTTGTTGAATTTCGCGGAACGCTCTGGCGAGGCGCTCGCGAAGCTCGGCGGATAACGCGTTCATGGCGCCCGGCCGGTTGAGCGTGATCGTCGCGACGGCATCGCTCTTCTCCAACAGCAGGATCGATGACGGCATGGACTGTTCTCCTTCGGAAATTGGACGCTGTGGGACTGATCCCCTCTTCCTTGCTACTACCGCGGTCTCGAAGCCCGGTGCCCGAAGTCCAGCCCCATCTCCAAATGGCCCCCGCCGAGCTTCATCACAATCCCGCCCGGCTCGCGGTTCCGAAGATGCTCGAAAGGTAGTGGAAACGGAAACCGGCGAGACCGAGTGCTTGATTTATCGAGAACCGACCCCTCCAACTGGAAGTTGGGCTAGCGATGAAAACGCACCGCCCGGGCCCAAAGCCCCACAATCCTGCATTGCCCGTAGGAGAGGTCCGGGGGAGGGTTGCCGAGGAATTGCTGAAACTGCAGAGCCTCCTGGGTCCCCATGGCCCAGGGGCTTTCCATGCTGGCTCAGGCGCGCAGCTTCGCGAGCAAGTTCTTGAGTGCCGACTCTTCGTCCTTGAGCGCGCTTTTGAACTCGTGCCCTTCGGTCTTGTAAATCTCTTCCCGCAGGTTTGCGTAGTACTGCTCGACCACGCGCACCAGCAGCTCGCGTTCCCTTTCTGTCACCGCGATGTTCACGCTGTCACCTCCAGTCATCCGCCAACCGGGACACCGTCCCGCCACCGCCCTCTGCGCAAGCTTCTAGCGCAAATCGACAGACGGGGAAAAGGGGCGCTGTCGCAGAGGCTAGACGGCGCGAGCAGTGCTACGAGCCGGCCGGCCAGGTTTGAAACCCGCCGCTCCCCCATTTCCGCCGACATCATTTTTTCGAGCGGGATGGGGGATCGCTCCACCCCGACCCATCTTCTCACAAGTGCC
>JBBITY010000106.1:3666-5538 GCA_037440565.1 Desulfurellales bacterium | reverse complement strand
TCACGACCAGCGTCTTCCCCGCGCTGACGCGCTCGGGACGCGGGCGGAAGAAGCCGAGCCAGGCAAGCCAGTACTTGTTCGCGTACTCCTTTCGCAGACGCTCGACGAGCTGCAGGTCGGTGACGAACTCCGCCGTGCCTTCGAAGAACGGCCCGCCCTTGCCCTGCAGCGAGACGTACACCGGACTACCCTTGCGGATGCGTTTGGCCTTGTGGGCATCCGGCGCGGTGCTCGTGTACAGGACCTGATTCGCCGCGTCCCACCAAAACCACACGGGAACCGCAGTGCTGCGAGAGCCGTCGGCGCGCCGCGTGGCAATGTGGATCTCCTTCTGCGTCTGGAGGGCCGCCTGCACGTCTTCAGGGAGCGCCCGCGCCCCCGCTGCCATGGCCGCGACGATCAGAAGACCGGCCAGCGCAATGGATAAAGCAGTCATGCAATCCCCCGAGGGTCACGCGTACCCCGAGTGCACGGGCGGTGCAAGGGGTCCCGTGACGGTGCCCGGCCAGAGCAGCCCGATCTTCGCAAGATCCGCCGCCGGAAATCGTCGCGGGGCGCGAGCATTTCGTGCTCCCCGAGCGCTGGAGCCGAGTAAAAGAGGAACTTCGAGCGCGTTCTGGCGCGCGCCACCCCGTCGCCTTTCTCGGCGGGCTGTCAGTCAAGCGGTGCAAGAGGCGGGGATCGTCGCCGGCACCAAGCAAAGAAGTGGGCAGGGAGTGAATCGAACACTCGACACAGGGATTTTCAGTCCCTTGCTCTACCGACTGAGCTACCTGCCCGCAGTCGTCGCAAGGCGTTCTTGGTACCCGAAGCTCCGCGGGTGGTCAAGGTAGGCGCTGCGCTCGGGACAGGCCTCTCCCGCGAATCCGGGTCAGCGTCGCCGCAACGCGGCGACGCGCTGCTCGACGAAGTCGATGACCAGCGCCTCCAGCTTGGTGCGGTCGAACGCGTTGATCTCCTGCACCCCGGTCGGGCTGGTGACGTTCACCTCGGTCAACCAGTCACCGATGATGTCGAGTCCGACGAAGTAGAGGCCGTCCGCGCGCAGGCGCGGGGCGAGGACGGCGCAGATCTCCTGGTCACGCGCCGTCAGGGGCGCCGCACGGCACACGCCGCCGACGTGGATGTTGCCGCGGTGCTCGTCCTCGCGCGGCACCCGCGCCACCGCGCCGAGCGGCTCGCCGTTGAGCACGATCACGCGCTTGTCGCCGCGCCGTACCTCCGGCAGGTAGCGTTGCGCCATAATGAGACGCTGCCCATTGTCCGTGGCCATCTCCAGCAGCGCGTTCAGATTCCGGTCGCCGCGGCGGACATGGAACACGCCAGTCCCCCCGGCGGCGTCGAGCGGCTTGATGATCATCTCACCGCCCAGCTCGTCCATGAACGCCTTCAGGCGCTGCATGTCCCGGGTCACCAGGCTCGGGGGAATCACCCCCGGAAAGTTCAGCGCATAGAGCTTCTCGTTCGCCTCGCGCAGGCCACGCGGGTCGTTGAGCAGGAAGGTGCGCGCCGGGTCGACGAGGCTGAGGAGATGGGTGGCGAAGAAGTACGCCATGTCGAAGGGCGGATCCTTGCGCATGAACAGCGCATCGAACCAGGCAAGCGGCTGTACCCGTTCTTCGAACAGGCGAAAATGCGTCGAGTCGCCAGGCCCCGGGCGCCTCACCTCCACGCGCCGCACCGTGGCGTGCGGGACCGTGCGGTGCACAAAGAGGTCGTCGGGGCGCGTGAAGTAGATCTGGTGCCCCCGTTCTTGCGATTGGAGCATGAACACGAAAGTCGTGTCCTTGTCGGGCAGAATCCGCTCCAGCGGATCCATGACGAAGGCGAATCGGTATGGCATGGGACCGGGTATTACGCTGTTAGGCTGTT
>JBBITY010000106.1:2798-3656 GCA_037440565.1 Desulfurellales bacterium | reverse complement strand
AAGCGGTCAACCCTCCGAGCTTGTGAAAGAATCCCTCGGGGTGGAGCAATGCTCCGCCCCTCAAGAACGGTGCCGGTGCGACGCGGCTCCCGTCCTTCCGCCGGTGTTACAGCCTGTCCCCGCCTGGATTTCTTCACAACCCCTCAGCACGGGCTTCGCCGCCACAGCCTACCGCAAATCCCCCCACAAGTGCTGGCAGAGCGCAACCGCCGCCACCGCGGCCGTCTCGGCGCGCAGGATGCGCGGGCCGAGACCGATCAGGTCACACCCCGCACGGCGCGCTGCCTCGATTTCTGTCGCCGCGAACCCGCCCTCGGGGCCGATGACGACCGTCAGGCGTTCGGGACGGGGCAGGACGGCTGCGATCTCGTGCAATGGGCGCGCTTCACGCGTTTCCCAGAAGAGCAAGCGGCACGGCGATGGCTCGGCCAGCAAGGCTTCCCAATCCACGGGGCTTTCGACGCGCGGCACGACCGTCCGCCCGCACTGTTTCGCCGCGCTGAGGGCGATCTGCCGCCAACGCGCCTGGCGGGCAGCCGACGGGCGCGCCAGGCTGTGCTGGCTGATGAACGGCCGAATGCACCTCACCCCGAGTTCGGTGGCTTTCTCGACGACCCACCCGATGCGGTCGGCCTTCAGGACGGCGAGAGCCAAGGTCAGGTCGAGTGCCGATTCGCCCTCGCCCTCGGGGAGGCGTTCGGTGACCATCACCGCGACGGCGCGGCGGGTGCACGCGTCAACGACCCCCAGCCAACTCCGGCCCGCGCCGTCGAAAAGCACGACGGGCTCCCCCGGGCGCAGGCGCCGCACACGCGCATGCCTCGCCTCTTCCGTTTCGAGTTCGACGCGCTCGCCTTC
>JBBITY010000106.1:371-2776 GCA_037440565.1 Desulfurellales bacterium | reverse complement strand
GGGACACAGGAAGACGTTCCTCAATTGCTACGCGAGGTTCGCACGTGTTGCGCCGCGACGGCAGGCCACCGTGAGCCAACCCTCTTCTTCCCATTGCGCGTGCGGCTCGAGACCTGCGGCGTCCCATGCGCTGACCACTGCCCGCGTTTCCTCCGTCAGAAGACCCGAACCGACCGCCACCGCTCCCGGCCGGAGCCGGCGCCCGATCTCGTTAGCGAGCCCGATCAACTCGGCGGCCAAGAGGTTGGCGAGAACGAGGTCGAACGTCCCGGGCACGTCACCGACCCGCGCGCGGACTTGCAGACCAGCGCCGACGCCGTTGACGCGCGCGTTTTCCGTCGCTGCGCGGCAGGCGTCGGGATCGATATCCACAGCCCAGACCTCCTCGGCACCGAGCTTGGCGGCAGCAATCGCCAGGATGCCGGAGCCGGTGCCGATGTCGAGCACGCGCCGCACGGCTCCGCTCTCCATGACCCGCTCCAGCAGGCACAAGCAGCCGCGCGTGCTGGCGTGATGGCCGGTGCCAAACGCCATGCCCGGATCAATCACGATGCCCACGCGACCGCGCGGCGCCTCAGCGACCCACGGCGGGTGCACGAACAGTTTGCGCCCGACCGCCAGCGGCCGGAAGTGTGCCTTCCAGCTCTCGGCCCAGGCTGCCTCCGGCACCTGTTCCAGGCGAATCTCCGGTCGCGGTGCGCCGGGAAAGATCCCACGCAGCACCTCGCAGTAGTGCGCCAGCGCTCGCAGCGGCGGCTCACTGGCGAAGTGCGCGGTCACGCGCACCGCGTCGCCCACCGACTCGGTCTGCAAGCCTGGAGCGCCCTGATCGATCAGAAAGCTGCCGAGACTGTCTGCCAGTTCAGCCGAAGCCGTGACAATGACCGCCGTCCACGTACGCGCCACACCTCCCTCAATGACACAGAACCCATATGGGGTTCCAGGTGTCGGGGGACCTGGAAGCAGCGCCGCAATCCTGGTAACGCTTTCTCGTGCCCTTCCTGAAGATTGCGCACCGCGGAGCGGCGGGTACCCGCCCGGAACACACGCGACCGGCGTTCGAGCGCGCCATGGAGCTGGGCGTCGACATGATCGAGCTGGATGTGCAACTGACGCGCGACCGGCAACTGGTGGTGTTGCACGACCGGGAACTGGGCCGCACGGTCCCGGGGCGGGGTGCGGTCCGCGATCACACCCTCGACGCCCTGCGGGCGCTGGATGCAGGCGCATGGTTCAGCCCGGCCTATGCCGGCGCGCGCGTCCTGTCACTGGCCGAAGTCCTCGACCTCACCGACGGGCGGGCGGCCTTGAATGTCGAAATCAAGAGCCCGGAGCCCGACTGGGAGGCCACGGCCGAGGGCCTCGTTCGGCTCTTGGAGGCGCGGGGCGTGCTGCAGCGGACGGTCATCTCCTCGTTCGAGCTGGGCGCGCTGCAAGCCGTGCGCGCGCTCGCGCCTGCGGCGCGCCTCGGGGTGCTCTGGCAAACGGCGGACCTCGACCGGGCGTGGGCGCGGGCGGCCGCCCTGGGCGCCCAGTCGGTCCATCTCCTGTGGGGCTTGGTGGACGCGGCGGCGGTGGCGGCTGCACGGCATCGCCACCTGACGTTGATTGCCTGGACGGTCAACGAGGCGGAAGACATCCAGCGGCTCGCCTCACTCGGCACGGACGGAATCATCAGCGACTTTCCGGAGCGATTTGCGCCCGCGCCGGAAAAGGGGTTGCAGCATGCTTGACTCCGGTCGAGAATGCACTAGAAAGTACAGTTTCGCGCGGTGGCTTCAGCAGGCGGCGCGCAGTCGCGAGGGTCATGTCATCTGGGTTTCGAGGAGGAAGCGAGCGAGTTCATGGCAGGGGTGCGAGTCAAAGAAAACGAGCCGATTGAGGCCGCCATCCGCCGTTTCAAGAAGTCGTGCGAGAAGGCGGGCATCCTGTCCGAGTTGCGCAAGCGCGAGCACTTCGAGAAGCCCAGCGTACGGCGCAAGAAAAAGGCGCTGGCCGCGAAGAAACGGTATCTGCGCCGCCTGGCACGCACCGGAGGAACGTGAGGCGATGGTGTGCGCGGGAACGCAGAGGCGGCGCGCATGAGCGGCGTCGACGCCGCACTGGTGGTCCTGCTGCTCCTCTGTGCCGTGCGCGGCCTCTGGCGCGGATTCTTTCGCGAGAGCTTCGGTTTCCTCGGCCTCGTCACGGGCCTGGTCGCGGCGCTGCGACTGAGCGACGAGGGCGCCGCGCGGCTGGCCACCTACCTCGACGCACCCGCCGCCGCGCGCCTCGGGATTGCCTTCGTCGGCATCTTCGTCCTCCTCCACATGGCCATCAATCTGCTCGGCTTCGTTTTCGACCGACTGCTGGGGAGTCTGTTGCTGCGCCGAATGAGCGCCGCCGCCGGAGCGCTGTTCGCCCTC
>JBBITY010000106.1:0-271 GCA_037440565.1 Desulfurellales bacterium | reverse complement strand
AGTGGCCGTCCAATGGTGTCCGTGGCGGCGTCGGTCATCCACGCCGGGCTGCGGCACGCGGCAGAGCCCGCGTCGGGCGGACAAGTCTGAGGACCGAGGCATGGCTGGCAGGATCCCCGACGAGACGCTGCAGGCCATCCGGGATCGGGTCAGTCTCGTCGAGGTGGTCTCCACGTATGTCAACCTGAAGCGGGCAGGCCGAAACTATCTCGGGCTGTGCCCGTTTCGCGCCGAGAAGACGCCCTCGTTCACCGTCAGCGAGGAACGCGGG
>JBBITY010000105.1:0-9340 GCA_037440565.1 Desulfurellales bacterium | reverse complement strand
GAGGTTTTTCCCTCGCCGGGTGCAGGGCGAAGCCCGCATGAAATGGAATTCCATCGGAGGCGGGGCTGGCGCCCCTGCGCCCCGCCGAGGGGAAAACCATCCGGGCCTGGTTTTCCCCTCCGGGCTCCTCTTTCCAGGCCGGCCTCGGCCGGAATCGGTCGCGGCGGCACAGGCGACGGCCCTTCCCTTGCCCTACCGCGGCGGTGTATGGGCGAAGCCCATGATGAGGGATTGCGAGGCGATTTCCGAGCTCATCTACACATACGCCGAGCGCCTCGACGCGGGGGACCTGGAAGGCGTAGCTGAGCTGTTCGCCCATGCCACACTGCGCGCCGCCGGGCGCTCCGAGGTGCTGCGGGGCCGCGATGGAGCGCTGGCCATGTACCGCAACAGCGTCGTGCTCTACGACGGCACGCCGTGCACGAAGCACGTCATCACCAACCTGATCGTCGACGTCCACGCGAGCGGGCAGACGGCCTCGGCGCGCTCGTATTTCACGGTGCTCCAGGCGCGGCCCGAGCTGCCGCTGCAGATCATCCTCGCCGGGCGCTATTACGACCGCTTCGCGCGCATCGCGGGCGCATGGCACTTCACCGAGCGGGTCTTCTTCGCCGACCTGTTCGGCGACCTGCGTTTTCACCTCAAGGGCGATCCATTCCAGCGGTGACCCGGTTCCGATTGCGTCCCGCTGCGTGCGCCGGCCTGCGAAACGTTGCGGCCCTTTGTTGCAGAATCGATCCACCCACCGCCGCCCGCCTCGGAGCCGCGCACCAGGCCAGATGTCCGCGTCCGGGCGCGGCGGTTTTCCGTTTGGGGCTCATCGGCGGATGCCGGAGAAGACGACGTTCCACCGCGGTGCCGCTGCGGGGGCAGTTGTTTGCCCGCGGCAGGTGACTGCGACGCAAGGGCCACGCAATGAGAATACCGACAAAGGGCATACCGAGGGAGGAATTGTTCCAGCGCATGGAAGCCTACCGCGCCGGCGACATGCCGTGGCGCGATGGGCGGACGTGGGCGTACGTCTATGACCCTGGGCGCGAGACCGAAGAGGTCATCAAGCAGGCGTATACGATGTACCTCACCGAGAACGCGCTGGACCCAACCGTCTTCCCGAGCTTGCTGCGCTTCGAGAATGAGCTGGTGGCGATCGCGGCGGCGCATCTGAACGGCGACGACCAGGTCGTGGGCAACTTCACCAGCGGCGGCACGGAAAGCATCATGCTGGCCGTCAAGACCGCGCGCGATTACGCCCGCGCCCGTCGGCCGCAAATCCGCGCGCCCGAGATCGTGTTGCCGGTCACTGCGCACGCGGCGTTCCAGAAGGCCGCGCACTACCTCTGCGTCAAGCCGGTGCTCGTGCCGGTCGACGCGACGACGTTCAAGGCCGATGTCGATGCCGTGCGCCGCGCCATCACGCCGAACACGATCCTGCTGGTGGGGTCCGCCGTCTCCTACGCGCACGGCGTGGTCGATCCGATTCGCGAGCTGGGGCAACTCGCCCAGGAACGCGGTCTCCTGCTGCACGTCGACGCCTGCATGGGCGGATTCCTCTTGCCCTACTTTCGCCGGCTCGGCGCGCCGGTGCCGGACTTCGACTTCAGCGTTCCGGGCGTGACCTCGATCTCGATGGATTTTCACAAGTACGCATTCGCGGCCAAGGGCGCGTCGGTCGTGTTGTATCGGAACAAGGCGCTGCGGCGGTACCAGATTTACACGTGCGCAAATTGGACCGGGTACACGGTGGTCAACCCCACTGTGCAGAGCACGAAGTCGGGCGGGCCGCTGGCAGCGGCGTGGGCCGTCCTGCACTTCATCGGCGACGACGGGTATCTGGAGATCGCGCGCCAGGTCCTCGACGCGACGCGCCGCATCGCCGACGGCATCGAGCGGATCGACGGCCTGCGCCTGCTCGGCCGGCCGGAGATGAATCTCGTCGCCTTCACCTCGGATACCGCCAGCGTCTTTCACATCATCGACGAGATGAAGGCGCGCGCCTGGTACATCCAGCCGCAGCTCGCCTTTCACGGCTCGAAGGAAAACATCCACCTCTCGGTCAACCCGGCCAGTGTGAAATGGGTCGATGCGCTGCTGGCCGATCTGCGTCTCTGTGTGGAGCGGGCGAAGAGCGCAAAGACGGGCGACTTGGCCGCAGTGGTGCGCGAAACCTTCTCGGCCCTCGACCCCGATGATCTCACCGAGGACACGTTCGCCCAGATGCTCGGGATGGCCGGTATCCAGGGCAACCAGCTCCCCGAACGCATGGCGGAGATCAACGAGGTCATGAACGCGCTGCCCGCTGCGCTCAGGGAGCGGCTCCTCACCGAGTTCATCAACGAGCTGTTCCGGCAACCCTAACCCTTAGCCCCGTTGCCGCCACGACCCGCCCCTCTCCGCGTCAGAGCGTTTCTGCGGTAAGAAGGGGCTTGGAGGAAACCCGCATGACTCAACCCTATCGCATCTTCGGTTCCGAACTGTCGCCGTACTCGGTGAAGGTCCGCTCCTACTTTCGCTACAAGCAGATCCCGCACGAGTGGGTGATCCGCAGCTCCAAGAACGAGGAGGAGTTCCGGAAGTACGCCAAGCTGCCCTTGATTCCGCTGGTGATCACGCCGGACGGCCAGGGTTTGCAAGACTCGACGCCGATCATCGAGCATTTCGAGACGCTCTACCCGGAGCCGGCGGTGCATCCCACGGATCCCGTGCTCGCCTTTCTGTCGGCGTTGATCGAGGAGTACGCCGACGAGTGGGGCAACAAGCCGATGTTTCACTACCGCTGGTTCTACGAGCCCGACCAGAACTCCGCCGCCGAGCGCATCGCGCGCAGCATGATGCCCGATCTGAGCGATGCGGACCTGCCGGGCGCGATGGACATGGTGAAAGGGCGCATGATCCCGCGCTTGAAGTTCGTCGGCTCGTCGGCGGAGACGAAGGACACCATCGAGGGCTCCTTCGAGCGCCAGTTGGCGATCCTCGATCGGCACCTCGCGCGGCGAACGTATCTCTTCGGCGCGCGGCCGGCGCTGGCCGACTTCGGCCTCTACGCGCAGCTCTACGAGTGCTCCACCGATCCGACGCCCGCGGCGCTCATGCGCGCCGGTGCGCCGAATGTGGTGAAGTGGATTCAAGAGATGCTGGGCCCACGGGCCGAGGGCGAGTTCGAGACATGGGACCGACTGCGTCCGACGTTGATGCCGCTCCTCAAGGACGAGATCGGCGCGATCTTCCTCCCCTGGACGACCGCCAATGCCAAGGCGCTCTCGGCTGGTCAGAAGGAGTTCTCGCTATCGCTCGGCGGCAAGCCGTACACGCAGGAGACCCAGAAGTACCACGCCAAGTCACTGGCCGCGCTCAGGGCGCGCTACGCGGCGGTCGCCGACCAGTCGGCGCTCGATCCCATTCTCGAGGAGGCCGGCTGTCTCGACTGGCTGCAATAGGGTGAAGGCCAGATTCTTTCCCGACAGGGAGTGAGAGCCTGCGAGTGAAATCGGCGGCGCGGTCTGCGGTGGGGATGCTCGCGGTTATTCTTCACCAGGCGCCAGCCACCCTGGCCGTGGGTGCTGGGAGTTGGTAAGGACGCGCCCATGTCCCAGGAATCGCAGGTGGCCATTGTCGGCGGCGGCATTGTCGGCCTGTCGACAGCTCTGGCCCTGGTGAACGGTACGCCGCCGATACAGCCGATCGTACTGGAAAAGGAGCCGGCGATCGCCGCGCATCAGACGGGGCACAACAGCGGGGTAATTCATTCCGGGATTTACTATCGGCCCGGCTCGCTCAAGGCGCGCTACACCGTCGAGGGCGCGCGCCGGCTGGTGGAGTTCTGCCGGGCGCACGCGATCCCGCACGAGATTTGCGGCAAGGTGGTGGTGGCAACCGATGCCGGTGAGCTGCCGCGGCTGGAGGAGCTGCACCGCCGGGGTGTGGCCAACGGCGTGCCGGGTGGTGTCGAGCTGATCGGTCCGGAGCGGCTGCGCGAAATCGAGCCGCACGCGGCCGGCATCAAGGCCCTTCACGTGCCCGCCACCGGCATCGTCGATTTCGTCGCGGTGGCGCACCGCTACGCCGAGCTGGTGCGGGCGCGCGGCGGCGAGATCCGCACGGCCACGCGCGTGCTCGGCATGCACCGCGAGAGCCGTGACTGGGTGATCGAGACGACCCAGGGGCCGGTGCGGGCGCGGCACCTGATCAACTGTGCCGGCCTGCACTCCGACCGGATCGCGCGCCTGAGCGGCTGCCGCCCGCCGGTGCGTATCGTGCCGTTTCGCGGCGAGTACTACCGGCTGCGGCCGGAGCGCGAGGAGCTGGTCAAAGCGCTCATCTATCCGGTGCCGGATCCGGCCTTTCCGTTCCTCGGCGTGCATTTCACGCGCATGATCCGCGGCGGCGTCGAGGCCGGCCCGAATGCGGTGCTCAGCTTCAAGCGCGAAGGCTACCGCAAGGCCGACTTCAGCCCGCGCGAGGCGTGGGACACTCTGAGCTTTCCGGGCTTCTGGCGTCTGGCACGCCAGTACTGGCGGACGGGTCTCGGCGAGATGTACCGCTCATTCCGCAAGCCGGCCTTCGTCCGCGCCTTGCAGCGGCTGCTCCCCGACCTGCGCAGTGACGACCTGGAGCCCGGTGGAGCCGGCGTGCGGGCGCAGGCGATCGACGCAAGCGGCGCGCTCGTCGATGACTTCAGCATCCAGGCGATTGGCGGCGTCATCCACGTCCTCAACGCGCCATCACCAGCCGCCACCGCGTCGCTTCCCATCGGGGAAGCCATTGCCGCCCAGGCCCGCCAGCACTTCGGCTGGTGAGGCGCGGCGGCCGCCGGGTGTGCGCCTCGATGGCGATCGCGGCGGAATCGACGCGCAGCGTCCGGATCCTGCCGGCGATCTGGCGCCATCCCCTCGTTCTGTTCCTGCCCATCCACGCCGCACTGCTCTTCTATCGCCTCGGCCTGCTGCCGATCTGGGGCGATGAGGACCTCGCCCTCGAGCGCAGTGTGCAGCCGCTTGCCGAGATGCTGCTCTCGCTGCGCGAGAACGTGCATCCACCCCTGTACTACATCGTCGCGCATCACTGGCTGGCGCTCTGCGGGTGGGGCAACCAGATCGAATCCCTGCGGGGGCTTTCCGTGCTGTGCGGGCTGGCGGCGTTGCTCGCGGTGGACCGATGCTGGCTCCGTTCACTCGACCTGCGTTCGCGCTGGTGGTTCTGCGCGCTGTGGGCCTTTTCGCCCTGCTTGCTTCTGTATGCGCGGATGGGGCGCGATTACGCCCTGCAGTTGCTCTTGGGCGTACTGCTTCTGCGCGCGGCGGCACAGCTCATCCGCACCCCCGGGCTCCAGCGTGTGCGCGTTGGCTACGCGCTGCTGGCCGCGCTGCTCCTCTACGTCCACTACCTTCCCGCCCTGGCGATCTCGGCAGCCGTCGCCATGGTCCTTTCGTGGCGACTCGTGCGCCGCCGCGACCTGGGACTTGTCGCGGCCGTCGTGGTGCCGTTGCTCTTGATCGCCCTCGCCTACGCACCGTGGCTTCCCGCCCTTGCCGACGCCATCGAACGGGTGGGCCGCACGCCGCCGTATCGACTTGTCTCGAATCCGGTTCTGAATCACGGGGTCAATCTCGGCTACGCATTCGTGTCGTTCGCCTTCGGCGAAACGCTGCCGCTCCCGGTGCTCGCGGCGGCGTTGCTGCTCGCGCCGTGTCTCCTCATCCTTCTCGCTGTCGCTCTGCGCCGCCCGCCGGAGTGGTTGGCGCCGGTGCTGTTGACGGCGCTCGTCGGCTACGCGGGAGCAAGCCGCTGGGTGTCGTTCGCCTTTGTCCCGGCGCGGTTGCTGTTCGTGTATCCGTTCTTTCTCTTGCTGCTCGTGCACGGGCGCAGCCGGGCGCCGAGATTCGGCAACGCGGTCTGCGCCGGCCTCCTCTGCGTGTCGCTGGCCGGGGTCGGCGCCTACTTTCGGCAAGAAGGGTTTTTGAACAAGAGCTATCTCATTCCCTTCGACGCCATCGCGGCGCTGATCCGGGAGCGGTCGCTGGTAGGCGAGACCAGCGTGGTGCTCGACGAGTACAGCACGAACGCCAAATCCCTTCTGCGGCGCCTGCCGGCTGGAGTTCCTGGCATCTTGTTGTCATCGGCCGAGGCCGCTGGGCGCGTGCGCGACCTGGCGCGGGAACCGACGGGGGCCACGGTCTGGCTGGTTCGCAACACCCACGACGTCTCCCCCGGCGGTCTCGTGCCGGCGCTCGAGGCGGAGCTGGGCCAGCGCTATGCGCTGCGGCGGCACTTCTTCGTGCCGTATGCGACCGTCGACCGCATTGCGATGCGGCTCGCCGGCTGGCGGGAGCGGCCGGACTACATGATCGAGGTCGTCGAGATGCGCCGGTAGGGTCGCGGCGCGGTGAAATGACCGGCGCGGCGCAGTCTTCCGTTGGCGGCGTCAGTGATGCTATGGGAGCCGGCATGAATACGCGAATCGTTACGGCTGTTATCGGCGTCCTCACCATTCTGCTCGGCGTTACGGCGCTCGTGGCGCCGCAGTTCTTCATGGACCGCCTCGTCGGTTTTGCCGTCCATCCGTCGTTCTCGGCCAACTTCGTCCGCGGCGAAGTGCGTGCGGCGTACGGGGGTTTCCTCACGGTCTTGGGGTTGTTGACCGCACTGGCGGCTGCCGACCCCGGTGCCAACCGCGCGCGCATCTTTCGCATCGGCTTGCTGTGGCTTGGCGTGTGCGGCGGGCGCCTCGTCGGCGTCGTCGTGGACGGCAATCCGGGTCTGTGGGGTTGGCTCTCCGCCGCTGTCGAGCTGGCGGCCGGCGGCCTGCTCATCGCCGCCGCGCAACTGTCACCGGCACCGGCAACCGCTCAGGCTACTCCGCGCTGAAGGCGCGCGCGGCAGGCTCCTGACGCCGCCGAAGCGTCCGGTGCTTCCGCCTCTGTTGCGGGGGAATCGTGAAACCTAGCAACTCGGGAACGTCCCGTGGGCTGGGTCAAGACTACGTGGTCTGGTTGCGATTCAGCGACGGCCTTGAGGGTGAGGTCGAGCTCCGCGAGAAGTTGTACGGCGAGGTCTTCGAGCCGCTGAAAGAGCCCGAGAAGAGGTGGTAGAGCGCCAGCATCGAGTGGGTCTTGCCGCCCCCGAAGTTGGTCTGGAGCTGCACGACCGGATCGCCGCCCGCGTCCGAGAGGCGCCGGGCCGCGCCCACGAGCAGGCGCTTCAGGCTCTCGGTGAGATAGGTGCGGCGGAAGAACTCCGCCGGGTCGCGGTACTCGTCCGTCCCCTCCCCGAGGTGCACCTGCCACAGGTCGGCCGCGAACTCGGCTTGCTGGTAGCGGCCGCTCGCCACGTCGGGGTAGGGGGTGACGACCTCGCGCCAGGGCGCGAGAGCCGTCGCGGCCTGGCTCTCGATGACCGTGCCCGCCGTCTTGCGCTTCTCGCTCCGCACCTGCTCGTCGAAGCGCAGGCGCAGAAGCTCCATCTTCATCTTCTCGACCTCCTCGGCCTCCCGCGCCGAGACGGCGGTGAGAAGCCGCGCGGCCGAGTCGAGCGCGCGGTAGGCGTCGTCGCTCGAGAACGCCTCCTGGTGCGCCCAGCGGTTGCGCACCTCGCGCAGCTCGCTCACGAGCGTGCGCTCGGCCTGCCCCAGCACGCGCCGGAAGACCTCGTTCGACGCCTCCCACATGAGCTTCAGGAGCGCGGCGGCGTCCCACTCGGCGAGGGGCTTCTTCGCGAACAGTCGGCCTGCCTGCGCCACCTGCCTGGGCGTGTCCGCACGCAGACAGGCTCTCAATCCTCCTCGGGCCCGGCGAGCAGCCATTCGTAGGCGGGCTGGACCCGGACGCCCGGCGCCGCGGCTCGCGGCAGGGCATCCCGGTCGAGCACCAGGAGGCGCCTCGTGGCGCGGGGGTGCTCTTTCCCGGCTGCCGCCAGCGCGCGCAGCTCTCGCGCGAGCGTTTTCTCATCGGTCGCGTCGGCGCACACTTGCAGCAGCTCTTCGCCGCCCGCCGGATGGCGCGCGAGGAAGTCCACCTCGAGACCTTCTTCTGTCTTCACGTAGGTCACCTCGGCCCCGCGTCGTTCCAGTTCATTGAACACGGCCGTCTCGAGCGCGTGGCCGACGTTCGCGCGGCCGCCCGTGTCGAACGCCTTGATGAGTCCCGGATCGGCAGGATAGATCTTGCGCGGGTTCGAGTTGCGCTTGCGCTCCGAATCGGTCGCGAGCGACACCGCGCTCAGAAGGAACGCATCGAGGAGGTGTCCCAGCATGGCGTGCACGGCGTCCTTGGCGACGCCATGCCCCTGGGCCCTGAGATCGAGGTGCAGGCGGTGGGCGCTCATGCTCCCGGCCGGGTTGCGCAGGCAGTGGCGGACGATCCACCGGAGCGCCTCGACCTGGGTGACCTTGTAGCGTTCGACCACGTCGCGGAAGAGCACGGTGTCCACGTAACCCTGGAGCAACTGGATCCGCACATCGGGCGGCAGCGCCTGGGCCTCCGGGAACCCGCCCTCCACCAGGAACTCGCGGAAGCGCTTTTCGACGCGCGAGCGTTCGACCGGTGTCGGACGGAACGCACCTTCGGCGGGCTCCTCGCCACGGTGGCGCAGGAACTCGCGGAAGCTGAACGGCCGGATCACGGTCGCCATCCCGCGTCCCCGCAGGGACGTGTGCACCTCCCGCGACAAGAGGCGCGCCGAGGAACCGGACACCACGATCTCGATCTTCTCGGTGTCCAGGACCCGGCGGCAGAAGCGCTCCCAGCCCGGGACCAGTTGGATCTCGTCGAGGAACCAGTACGCGGTTTCGCGGCCACGCATCTCCGGGTGGGTGCGGTAGTACTCCTCGAGGAGGAAGCCGAGCTGGTCGGCCTCGATGCCGGCGAGCCGTTCGTCGTCGAAGCCGATGAAGATCGCGCGCTCGGGCGGAACTTCCGCGCGCCGCTCGTCGCGAAGCTGGCAGAGATACGTGGTCTTGCCGGCGCGGCGCATGCCGATCACCGAGTGAACCTTGCCCGCGACCGGCGGCAGGCGGGCATCGCGGCGGGTCCGCGGGAGGGGCTCCGCCGGCGCCAGGGCGGCGCGCAAGGTGTCGGCGAGAACTGGATGGAGCGGCATGACGCCCAGGGTAACGGAAAGGTGTCCTCGCGTCAAGGACACGTTTACAAGAACCAGTCCTCATAAGAGGGAGACCATTGCAACCTGCTGCCGCAGCGCGGGTTACGCGTCTGCGTCAGCCTGCAAGATGCCGCGCCCGCGCGGGCTCTCCTTCCCCCGTTCATGCACCTGGATCGTGCTCCATCTGCGTACGGTCGGGCGCACCGTCGTGTAGTTCGGAATCGGCGCCCCCGGCAGCGGCCGCAGGTGG
>JBBITY010000104.1:8998-9540 GCA_037440565.1 Desulfurellales bacterium | reverse complement strand
GCGGCGTCGTCTTGAGGCCGGCGAGATACCGGTCGAGCGCCCGGACGCCTTCGTGAAACTTGGACTCCGCGGACGGCAGCCAGAACTTCTCGGCGTCGTTTCGAAACGCGGTATCGGCGACCACCAAGTTCGGGTCGAACTCCGTCGCCGAGACCTTTGTCAGATGGTCCTTGAACACGCGCATGCTCTCCCGCACCGCCTGAATGATGCCGAGCTGGCGGTTGGCGTTGTTGTCGGCCCACCACCCGGGGCCCCACAGGAAGAAATCGTTCGGCCGCCAGCCGGTGCCACTCGACAGCTCGTGCTCCATGATCGCTTTCACGGTGGCCGCGAACACCTCGCCGCTGACGATCGGCGTGTTGACGGGATACTGCTTCGCGACATCGAACGGCAGTCGATTGTGGCGCTTCTGCGCAAAATGCAACCCCACGGGGACTCCGGCGCACAGGATCAGAAGACAGCCGAAAATGACGACGACGACCTGCCCGCGTTGATTGCCTTGCCCGGGAGACATGCTAACCGCCTAGCACGAATGGGCACGA
>JBBITY010000104.1:0-8958 GCA_037440565.1 Desulfurellales bacterium | reverse complement strand
GAACGCGCCGGACTTGCTGCCCATCGCGCGTCCCTCATGGCTCACTCAGCCTGCTTGCAACGCGACTCGCCGGCGCATTACAAGCAAAGCGACGGGGGTTGTCCATGACCAGACGCAGTCCTTCGATTGGTACGGCGATCGTATTGGCGTTGGCGTTGCTGTGGTTGTCCGCCACGAGCCGCGCTGAGCTGCCGGCGGCAATCGCCGAACAGCTTGCGACCAGCACGTTCGTGTACATCTCCTCCACCCGCAAGGACGGCAGTTTGAGTCAGCCGGCGGAGATCTGGTTTTTCTATCACAAAGGCGCGATCTACGTCGGCACGCGACCCACCTCCTGGCGGGTGCGACGCATCAAGGCCGGGAGGCCGCAAGCCAAGATTTGGGTGGGCAAACCGGATGGGCCCTCGTTCATGGCCACGGGGGCAATCGTCGACGAGCCGGACGTGTACGAACCGATGTTCGCGACGTATGCCCAGAAGTACCCGGAGCGGTGGCCAAAATTCGAGCAGGACTTCCACACCGGCTTCAAGAACGGCAACCGAGTGCTGGTGAAGTACACGCCGCAGTGAGGTTGGACCGGGCAGCCTGACCGGGTGCCGATAGGGAATTCCCCGCCCAACCGAGTCCGCAAGCATTCCCATATGCCGCGCCGGTGACCGGATCGGTGCGAACATCAGCGAACTGGTCTCGGCGCAACCGTCTCGCCGGCGAGCTCGCTGCCTGGGTCGAGGCACAGGAGTCGGACGCGACCCGTGGACACAATCTCGCCCGCTTCGTTCCGCGCCGTGGCTTCCCAGACCTGCGACCGACGGCCGCGGGTGAGCGGTCTCGCCGTGACGCGCACGCAACCAGAGCGCACGGCGCGGATGAAGCTCGTGTGATTCTCGACGCCGACTACGGCTTGCCCGCGGGCGAGAGCGGCGAGGCCGGCACCGGTGGAGCAGGCGGTTTCGATGGCAGCGCAGTGCATCCCGCCGTGCACGATTCCGTAAGGCTGCCGGTGCCTTTCGCCTACCTCGTACTCGAGCACGACCTCGTCGGGCGATGCGCGTACCACCCGGATACCCATCGCCGCGTCGAAGCCACCGAGCCCTTGGTTCACCGCTGCCGCCGCAGCGTCTTCCACGTACCGGTTCTTTGGCATGTGCGAACCTTACAACGCACACACCTGCAGTGCGAGGGCAACCGCAAACCCGCAGGCTCGCTCGGCGCGGAATGCCGCCGGCATCGGCCTTGACGGCACATGGAGTCCAGGCACCGTAAGTTGCGGCCCCGGCCGCGAAAAAACGGGAATCAGCCACGCACCGTCATCAGATTGACGGAGAAAAGAAGCGCCCGGTCTTGCGCTCCGGCCTGAATTGATTACATTAGCTGGCGAACAGTGAATCAACGTTCATTGGAGGTTAAGCTAATCGATGTTTTCGTTCACGTTCGCGCTTGCCCAGTTCGTCGTCCCGGTGTTTGGGCCGGCACCGGCCACTGGGGTCGTCGGCTGGCCTTTCCCGGTCGGTGTTGTCGCCTGGCTCATCCTGGCGGCTCTCTTGGGTACGCTGCTCGGGATGCTGAGAGAGTACGCAGGAGGGAAGCGGCGTCAGTCGGCCGGACCAGCTCCCGGCATGGTCGGAAGGCGAAGGCCAGCGCACATTCACCGCCTGGCAGTGCGCCGCGCAGCTTAAGCTATTTCCCGTTCGGGCTTCGGCTGACGGATTGTGCCCGTGCTCGTAATCGTCGTGAGAAGCCTTCGGGCTGAGCGATTACGGGGACCTCTTTGCTGAGGAGCGGCGCGAAGCTGGGGTCCGACGTGGAGGGAGCAGCTCAGCGCGTGTGAAAAAATCCCTCGCGGTGCAGCACTGCTCCACCCCACAAGATCCGGTGCAAGTGCGGCGATCGTAGGGGAGTACGGCCGCGCCCCGGTGCAGGCGGGATTACTGCTCCTTCTCCCGTCCCCGCCTGGATTTCTTCCGCCACCCACGGGATGCCCGGTCGACACGCCCGCGGAGGCTGAGGCTCCGGTCGCGGGTGACGAGGACTTGTGCTATCCGCGGCCCATGGAGCTGCGCGAAATCGCCCCGGATGTGTATGTTTGCCTGCAGGCAGAGCACGGCCTTGGTCAGAGCAACTCCGGGTTCATCAACCGCGGCGGCGGATTGGTCATCGACACCTTTTGGGATCTTCCGCGCACCCGGGCGCTCATCGAGCACTATGCCCGAGTGTGGAAAGGCCCCGCACAGCGGGTGGTCAACACGCACCACAACGGCGACCACTGTTGGGGCAACCAGCTTTTCGCGGGCGCCGAGATCATCGGCCACCGCCTTTGTGCCGCAGCGTTTGGAACGGAACGACCCGAGTCGATGCAAGCGCTGCGCGACAGTGGAGGCTTCGGAGATCCGGCTCTCAGGCCGTTGGCAGAGGCACTGGCTGCGTTTGACTTTTCTGGCATCGAGCTGACACCCCCGACGACGCTGATTGATGGTCGCATGGATTTGGATCTCGACGGCACCGCCGTGCAACTGCTCTACGTCGGCCCGGCGCACACGGCGGGCGACGTCATTGTCCATGTGCCGGAGCAGCGGGTCGTGTTCACCGGCGACATTCTTTTCCGCCTGTGCACGCCCATCGGCTGGGAGGGCACCTACGCCAAGTGGATCGGCGCGCTCGATCGGATCATCTCCTTGCAGCCGCAGATAGTCGTCCCGGGACACGGGCCCGTGTGCGGCCTCGAAGGGCCGCGTGAGATGAAAGAGTACCTCGTGTACGTCCGCGCCGAGTCACGCCGCTTTTTTGACGCAGGCCTGCCGGCCATTGAGGCAGCGAGGCGCATCGATCTCGGTCCGTATGCCGGCTGGAGCGAACCCGAGCGGCTGATCTTCAGCGTCGAGCGCGCCTATCGCGAATTTCGCGGCGAGCCGTTCGACGCGCCGATCGATGTCGCCGCCATGGCGCGCGGCATGTACGCGCTGCGCGCACACTACGACAGGATCTAGTCGTACCGCCCGGTGCGCAGGTTGCGGCGCACTTGCCAGACTTCTCCCAGGACTTCGAGGTAGGTCAGCGCGCGCACTTTGCTGTTCGGTGCGTTCACCCAGTTGATCGGGACCTCCTGTATCCGGTAGCCGCGCCGCCGCGCGACCGCGAGCAGCTCGACGTCGAAGCCCCAGCGCTCGACCGTCAGGCGCGGCATCACGTCTTCTGCGCTGCGCTGGCTGAGCATCTTGAAACCCGCCTGCGTGTCCTTCACCCCCGGAACGACCAACGCGCGAATGATCAGGTTGCCGAGGTTGCCCGCCAGTTCCTTGTACCACGGCTGGTGGACCGCGATGTGGGCGCCCGGCACGTCGCGCGAGCCGATGACGACGTCGCATCCGTCCTCGAAGTGGGGCCAAAAGCGCTCGACGTGGTCGAGCGTGGTGGAGTTGTCGGCATCCATGAAGAGTCGGAACCGACCCTGGGCCTCCAGCATCCCGCGCCGCACCGCAGCGCCCTTGCCGTGGTTCGTGCCGTCCGAATGCGTCACGAGCCGCAGCGGGATGGGACCGCCGATGCGTTCACGGACAACGGCGGCCGTCGCGTCGGTCGAGCCATCGTCCACGACCAGGACTTCGGCGTCGTAGGACTGGCGCGCCAGGTAGGCGAGCACCTCGTCGAGCGTGCCCGGCAGGCGCCGCTGCTCGTTATAGGCGGGAATGACGACGGAGAGATGCGGCGTGGAAGTCTTCTGCATGAACCGGCTCACCCGTCCGGGCGAATCCGTGAACCATAACAATTACTGCCAGAAAAGACAGCCGCTGGCGCGCGATGGAGCCAGTTCGGTGAGGTTGTGAAAGAATCGCCTGGGGCGGAGCGATGCTCCGCCCCTCGAGAATGGTGGCGGCACGCGGCCGCTCCAGTCTTGAGGGCGGGAGCACTGCTCCCGCCCCTTCCCCCGGTTCCCGGAAGATTTTTCCACAAGCGCTATGTTCCCTGGGGTGGCGGCATGCCCTCGGGGAGGCGCCGGAGCATCATCATCTGCGTCGCCACGGCCACCAGCCGTCCCGCATCGTCCCAGATCTCCGCAGCGGCGGTGGCGTAGCCGGCGCGGGCGCGCCGGGCGTGGACATTGACGAGCAGCCACTGCGAGGTGGTGTCGTCGAGGAAGTGGACCGTGAGATCGAGGCTCGGCGCGAAGAACAACATGCGGTTGGGGCCGAGCTTCTGAATCAGCGCCGGAGGCATCGTGTCGGCGATGGGTGGAATGGCGAGAGGATCAAATCGGCCGTCAGGCAGCCGCTGCGGGACTTTGTAGCGGAACCAGCGGGCGATGCGCGCCGGACCGGGTTTCCAATCGGCAGTCCACCACGGCTGTCCGAGCGCGAGTCGCGTGTCGAAGTTGGCGAAGAACGGCGGCCGCTCGCGCGCATCGAGGCCGACGAGTTGCTCAATCGGCCGCGTGTCCTCGGGGCGCGGCACCGGGGGTGGCGCCGTATCGATGAAGTCGACGCCCGCGCGCTCACGTCCATACGTCGCGCTCACTTCGAGACCGGGGCCTGGCATCGTGGTCGACGACAACTGCGCGCGGACCTGCGCCGCGGCGCCGCCGTGGCGCAGGACCTCCACCCGAATCTCGAGCGGTCCCGCAGGGACCGGCGAGCAGAAGTGCGTGTTGGCCGACACCGGCCGCAGAGCTGGATCACCGAGCTCTTCCTGCATGGCCCGCATGGCCACGGCCATCAACGTTCCGCCGGACGGCGTGCGGAAATTCCACGCGTCGCACAGGTCGGCGGTGTACCATCCCGGCGCGACCTTGAGTCGCGTGACGGCGGTGTCTTGAGCGAGGTCTCTCGGTTGGTTCTTCTGTGGTCGTTCGTGCATGGTCCACGCGTACGGCAGCGGCGCGCGCCGGCTTGGTCTGCATCGCACACACCGCAAGCGCCCTCAGCGTAGCTCCACGGGTCCGAGGATTCCAGAGGCGATTGAAATAGTGCCCAGCTAGACACGGCCACGACCGTGTCGTACGTTCCGTTCCATGAAAAAAGAGATCGGCTCACTCGACGCGACCGCGCAGGCGGAGTTGGTTCACCGCGGCGACGTGACCCCCCTGGAGCTCGTCGACGCCGCGATCGCGCGCATCGAGGCGGTGAATCCGCAGATCAACGCCGTCATCACGCCGCTGTTTGAAAGGGCGCGGGCACAGGCGCGGGGAGGCGGCGTGCCCAACACCCCATTTCGCGGCGTGCCCTTCTTGCTCAAGGATCTCGTCTGTCACTCCGCCGGCGATCCGTTTCACGCCGGCATGCGGCTGCTGCGCAACCTGAGGTGGGTGGAGGAGGCCGATACGTATTTGGCGGCGAAGTTTCGCGCCGCCGGTTTCATCTTCGTCGGCAAGACGAACGTGCCAGAGTTGGGACCGCTGCCGACAACGGAGCCGGAGGCGTACGGGCCGACGCGGAATCCATGGGATCTTCGGCGCTCGTCGGGCGGCTCCAGCGGCGGCTCCGCCGCGGCCGTGGCCGCGGGTCTGGTGCCGGCGGCGCACGCCAACGACGGCGGAGGGTCCATTCGCATTCCCGCCAGCGCGTGCGGTTTGGTCGGGCTCAAACCGTCGCGCGGCCGCACGTCGCTCGGGCCGGATTACGGCGAAATGTGGGCGGGCCTGGTGGCGGAACACGCCGTCACGCGCTCGGTGCGCGATACCGCCGCGATCCTCGATGCCGTCGCCGGGCCGATGCCGGGTGATCCGTATGGCGCGCCGCCCCCAGCGCGCCCGTTCCGCGAGGAGGTCGGACGCGAGCCCGGGCGCCTGCGCGTCGGCGTCATGACTGGTGCCCCTGCCATGATCTCGGCCGTGCACCGCGACTGCGCCGCGGCTGCTGAAGATGCCGCGCGGCTGCTCGCTTCGCTCGGGCATGCAGTGGAGCCGTCGCACCCGGCGGCGCTCGACGAGGTCGAGTTCTCGCGCATGTTGGGCACGCTGGTTTCGAGCTGGACCGCGCGGGACCTCGACTACTGGAGCGCACGGACCGGCCGCCCAATCGGCGCCGCGGATGTCGAGACGTACACGTGGGCACTGGCCGAGATGGGGCGCTCCGTGTCCGCCGTGCAATACATCGAGGCCGTCAACTGGCTGCAGGGATACACCCGACGCCTGGCGCAGTGGTGGACGGACGGTTTCGATCTCTTGCTCACGCCGACCCTCGCCGAGCCGCCGCCCGTGCTCGGCGATTTCGCCCCGACGCCCGCCGACCCGCTCCGCGGCCTGATGCGCAGCACCCCACTGGCGGCCTTCACGGCCCCCTTCAACGCGACTGGACAGCCGGCGATCTCCCTACCGCTCTGCTGGAACGCCGAGGGACTGCCGATTGGGGTCCAGCTCGTCGCCGCGTACGGGCGCGAGGATGTGCTGATTCGCGTCGCGGCGCAGTTGGAGCAGGCACGGCCATGGGTCGATAAGTGGCCGCCCGTCCACGCCTGAGGGTCCGCATTTTCACGGCTGCCCGAGATTCAGGGGGCTGGGCGCTTGGGAAAAAAGCCCGGCGCAGTGCTCCGCCCGGTAGGGTCGGACGGCCGCGCGCCCGAACGATGGCCGGCAATGGCGTCGGGCCGACCCCCCCTTTGAAACGCGGAGCATTGCGCCCGACGGATTTCTTCACGAGGCACCATTCTTGAGGGGTGGAGCATTGCTCCACCTTGAGGAATTTCTTCACGAGGCTTGAGGTCCGAAGCGTTGCCTTGCTGCGTGGCTTGACCACGGCACGGGAACGTGTCAACGGCAAGCCAGCGCGACCGCAACGCGAGGAGGGCATCATGGCGAAAGGTCCGGGCGTCAGGATTTCCGCACTGATCAGGGAGGTCGAAAAGGTTGCCCGGCGGCTGCGCGCCGATATCCGCAAGCGGGCAACGGCGGTGGGGTTGCAGAAAAACTTGCAGAACGCCGCGGCGCAACTGCGCAAGCGCGCCGCGGAGGTTGCGGGTCAGGTGGAAAAATACGTGCACGAGCTGCGCAAGGAGTTGGAACGAAGCGCGCCGCCGCCGGCCAAGAAACCGGCGCGGCGCGCGGCGCGCCGCAAACCGGCGTAAGGCTTCTCAGCCGACTGCCAGATCGAGGTGGCGGCGCTGCGTGGACGCCGCTAACTCGGCCCAGATCCGGGCATCGAGTGCCCGCGCCGCGGCTGACTGCAGCGTCTCGACGTGCGCGTGCAGCCGCACGAGCAATGCCCGCAAGGTATGATTGCGCTCGCGCAACGCGCTGACGAGGAGCGAGGACGGCTGACTGCTCGCCGCGGCGTCGGCGAGCGCGGCGCGCAGCTCCGAATCCGCGACGACATCCGCCGCGTCGCGGAAAAGCTGGACGAGGGTCTCGTTTTCGTCCGCCAGTCGCGCGGCGGCCCGGTCGAACTCCTGGGCGACCATCATCAGCAGCGGCGACATGAGCTGCGCGGTCAGCAGGGCGTACGGGCTCTGCAGCTCGGGGCCGAGGTCCATCATCAGGGCGCGCACAATACCGTTCAGAACGGTGGGAACATCAGGGGTCATGGCAACCGTCCCATCGCCTCAAGCGTGAACTTGTCCTGCGAGTTGATCAGCCAGTAGGAGGTGAAGGCCATCAGGATGTCCGTGGCGCGGCCGGCGGCGAACTCTCTCGCGCCGGTCAGCCAGATGCCCTGGGCCTTCACGCAGGCGAATACGTCCCACCAGTGCAGCGCCGCGGCATCGGCGCGCAGGCCGCTGCGCGCTTCCCAGATGCGGATCGCCTCTTCGCGATCGATCACGCCGCCCGGCTTGCCGTCCTTCGCCCACTGCCACGCCTTCATGAACGACCACGCGAGATCTTCGATCGGGTCGCCGAAGTGCGCCATCTCCCAGTCGAGGATGCCGAAGATACCTTCGGGCGTGTACAAGAAGTTCCCGGTGCGGTAGTCGCCGTGAACGACGGAGACGCGTTGCGCCGGCGGCGGTGGGTTGCGGCGCATCCAGCGGATCGCGGCGCGCGCGATCGGCTGCGGCTCCAGCTCGTTCTGGTCGATGATTCGCTCCCAGTGGTCCAGCTCGCGGCGCCAGCAGGATGCGGCGTCGGGCACCTCGGTGACCTCGGCGGCCGGAAGGCCCTCCAGCGCCGTGATGTGGATGTCCGCCAAGATCTCGTACATGCGCCGTCCGAGGGCCGGCCGGTGTGGCGCGTACAGCGGGCTGATCAAGGTCTGGAACTGCGAGTCGCAGCCGTCGATGCGCTCCATGACGAAGAACGGCCGTTCGAGCAACGCGGGGTCCGTTTCCAGCCATAGCGGCTTCGGCACGGGAACGGAGGTGTTTGCGAACGAGCGATAAAAGGCGAACTCGATCCGCCGATCCGAATCGAGCAGGCTCGACGGCGGATCGCGGCGGATGATGAATCCCCGTGTCTGTTCGGTGCCGCGGTCGTCGCGCCAGGCGGCGTCCACCGACCACGTCTCGCGCGACGCCCCGCCGGGAATGCGATAGAGCCGCGTCACGCGCACGTCGTGGGCGCCAGGAAGTCGCTGACCGAGGTAATTCGCGATGGCCGTCTCGAAACTCATGCGAGCGCGCCAACTATTAGCGGAGCGCTCGCCGGGTGCAAACGTCGGGGATGATATGAATCAGGAACGGGTCGAGCATGGCTCAGGAGAGATCGATGCGGGGCTTCGCCCCAGCCCCGCATCCGATGATGAATCGCTCTTTCAGCTCAGGCGGGCTTCGCCCTGCACCCGAAAAAAGCCAGGGTGTTACGCTGCTAGGCTGTTAGCGGTTAGGGGGAATGCCACTTGTTTGGGGTGGAGCATCGGCCCCGTCGCGCTCAACACCGGCGCGCGCGGACGCCGACATCTGGCCTGGTTCGGTGGTTCGAGAGGAGCGGCAGTGGCGAAAACATCAAGATGGAGGGTCGCGACCTTGCGAAGGCCGGCGCACGCGCCGCCGCGCAGACGCCACCGACGGTGTTTGCCGGAGCGAACCCGTACGAGGCCG
>JBBITY010000103.1:0-9562 GCA_037440565.1 Desulfurellales bacterium | reverse complement strand
GAAAACGGACTCAATCCGTATCACCTCGGGCTGCGCATCTGGGAGGACATCGCCCGGCGGAACGGCGGGGCGGACGGCAGCGTGGCTACCGGCTCCCAAACGCCCGCGCGGGACGCCATGTTTCGCGTCCGCGAATCCGACCGCGACAGCGCGTTCTTGCGACGGCATCTCACCGAAGACCTCATGCGTGAGCTCGATCTCTTCCAATACCAGGCCAAAGGCGACGATCTCGTGATCTCCCGGGTCAGCGACGAAGACGGCTGGCAGGAGGTGAAGAACACGCTCATCGCCAACGTCGGGATGAACGCCATTCCAGTGATCCGTGTCGAAGACGGCGACAGCGGCGGGAAGCGGACGCTCTACCTCCTGCACGTGCACGACGGCCGGGATTTGCATCCCGAGTACGCGGAAAAGACCTTGGCCTTCGTCGCCCAGTTGTGGCAGCGAGAGGTCGCCCTGGAAACGACGATCGGCGGCAAACGCTCCCTGCTCGTGCAGAACGATCGGGGATTCACCGTCAAGACACTCAAGTAGCACGGCAGAGCTGCCGGGTGCTCCACACCGCCGGCTGTTGCCATTTCCAGTTGCTGCGGTATTCAATCCAATACCTCTCGAAGCGAGCCCCAGAGGAGGTGCGGCATGCCGATCTATGAATATCGTTGCCGGAAATGCCGGAAGCGGTTTTCCGTCCTCACGCTCCGCGTGAGCGAGTCGGTCACCCCGGAGTGTCCACAGTGCGGGGGACGGGCCGCTGACCGCCTGATGTCGCGCTTCGCGACGCCGAAGTCGGAGGAGGCCCGCCTCGACGCGCTCGCCGACCCCAGCCATCACGCAGACCTCGACGAGAACGATCCGAAGAGCGTGGGACGCTGGATGCGCAAGATGGGGAAGGAGATGGGCGAGGAGTTCAGCGGCGAGGACTTCGACGAGATGGCGGAGGAAATGGAAAGCGGCGGCGACGAGGAGGGCGACGAGGACCTCTAAGCAACGGCAGTCCCCTGCTGCCGGATTGGCAGTTCCGCCCGGAACGTCATATTTGGCCTCGAACAGGCCGATGGGGCGGGCAACCCCCTTCGCGCCTTACTCTGGAGCGAATTCGCCCGCCTGCTGGCATATCTCCTGCTGCCCCGACGAGCAGCCAGGCCGGCCGTGTGTGCAGGCCGGCGAAGCGAAAGCGAGACGACATGCAAGCACCGCCGATCGACGCAGATGCCTCTTCGGGTGCCCTCCCACTTGTCGACGAGGTGGACCGCCATGTGGACGGAGGTGATTCCGTTCAGCTTTACGCCGTGGAGCTTGCACACCAGATCCGCGCGCATCGTGAGGACCAGCGTGCATCGATCGAGGTCGTGCCCCCATTGCGCAGCGGCCGCCCCTTGATGTGGGTGTTCGGGCTGGTCGCGATCTGCGCCATCACCGGCCTTGCGGCAACGATGATGATTCACGCAGACGGGCCCCCGGTTGCGGCGACGCCGGTCAACCTGCTCCCAGTCTCCGCTAGTGAACCCTGTACTGCGCGGATGCAGGAGATCATGCGGGCCATCGCGCAGTTCACGCGTGATCACCACGGACGGCCCCCCGAAACGCTCTCCGCACTGGGCTCCCCATATCTGACCGTCCCGCCGGTCGATCCCGTGTCCGGCGAGCCCTACCTGTACACCAAGCAAGGAAGTTGGGTTTCCGTGGCCTGCCCCGGTCCAAGCGAACCCGTGCTGGCCGAAACGCCGCAGCAGTAGCACGCGATGGGAAGGCGGGAGCAGTGCTCCCGCCTTCCGAGGGGCACGCGCCCGTGCGCCCCTCCGATGACTGCGCCGGCAGCATTCTTGCGGGGTGGAGCATTGCTCCACCCGGCGGATTCTTGCACACCGGATCGACCGGGATCAGCCGCCGTCGACCGCGGCCACCGCCAGCGCCGCGATCGCTTCGCCGCTGCCGATCACCCCAATCCCTTCCATCGTCTTCGCCTTCACGGCGACGCGGTTCACGTCGATCCCCAGGATCGCTGCCACGCGGGCGCGAATCTCGCTCACACGTGGAGCGAGCTTCGGCTGCTCAGCGAGGATGGTGACGTCGACATTGCCGATCGCGCACTTTGCCTCCCGGAGCATGGTGACGACCCGCTGCAGCAGGTCGGCGCTGTCGATGCCTCGATAGCGCTCCTCGGTGTCCGGGAAGTGCGTCCCGATGTCGCCCGCCGCGACGGCACCGAGCAGCGCATCGGCCAGCGCGTGCAGGACCACATCGCCGTCCGAATGCCCGTGCAGGTGTCGATCAAACGGAATGTCGACGCCGCCGAGCCGCAGCGGCCCGCCTGGCGCGAGACGGTGCACGTCCCATCCTTGCCCGACGCGCATCGGCGCTAGAACGGCGCCTCGGCCGCGCCGGCATCCGATCCCAGCAGCACCACCCGCACCCGCCGCCCCTCTTCCAAGATCCCGACCTCCGCCGGGCCGACGATGAGGCCATCGCCGAGCGACAGCGACCGCAGCACCCCAGAGCTCTGGCTACCGGTGGATCGCACCTCGTAGCGCTCCGGCGGACCCGTCACGCGGCAACGGACGAACTCAGTCAACCCGATTGCCTTCGGCACTGCCTCCGCCATCGTCGCTGTGACGCTCGGCAGGAACCGCCTGTCGAGCCCCATCATCGTCCGCAACGCCGGCACCACGTACAGATAAAAGCACACCAGTGACGAGACGGGGTTGCCCGGCAATCCGAAGACCGGCGTTCCGGCGCAGAAGCCGAACGTCAGCGGCTTGCCCGGCTTCTGCGCCACTTTCCAAAACCGCTCCTGGTAGCCCAGCTCGCTCAGCATCTGGCGCACGTAGTCGAAGCTGCCCACGGAGACACCGCCGGTCGACAACACCAGGTCAGCGCGGCACGCCTCGCGAAACGCGTTGCGGATGGCGTCGGGCTGGTCGCGCACGATGCCGACCACGATCGGCTCACCGCCCGCTTCCTCGACCGCAGCAGCGAGCGTGTACGCATTGCTGTTCACGATCTGCCCGGGGCCGAGCGGCTGGCCGACGTCGACCAGCTCATCACCGGTGGTGATGATCGCGACGCGCGGCCGGCACGCGACCCGCACCATCGTCGCGCCGACCGACGCCAGCAATCCGATGTCGGCCGGGCGCAGCAGTCGCCCCGCGTGCAGGACGGCTTCGCCCGCCCGGACATCCTCACCGGGCAACCGGACGTTTGTCCCGGGGCCGGCCGCAGCACGGACTTCCACCTCGCTCCCGGCGCCGGCGGCCGTGTCCTCGACCCGCACCACCGCATCTGCGCCGTTGGGCATGAGCGCGCCGGTCATGATGCGCGTCGCCGTGCCGCGCACGACGGCGTGCCGGGGCACCCCCCCGGCGCCGACGGTTTCCAGCACGCGCAACCGGACTGGCCGTGCGCTGCTCGCCTGCGCCACATCGGCGGCGCGAACCGCGTACCCGTCCATCGCCGCATTGCGAAACGGCGGCACCTCGTGCCGCGCCGTCACCACCTCGGCCAGCGCGCGCCCGCATGCCCGGCTGAGCGGCACTTGCTCACCGCCGAGGCGGGGCATCTGCTGCAGGACGCAGTCGAGGGCTTCACGCACGCTGACCATGGCGCAAAGGGTAGGAGAAACGGTATGTAACGTCGGATACCTTGTCAACGAACGTGCGCCGCGAGGCGTTTTCCTGCACCCATCCTTGTGTTAAGCGTTCGCCAGACGTGCACAAGATGAAAGTCCGCCCGCGCGCCGCCCGCGGCCGCCGTTCCCCTTCGCCGCCCGTGGTCACGGCCGCCCTGTGGGAAGACGTCCTGGCCAGCTTCACCGACGCCGTCGCGGTCATGGACGAGAACGCCCGCATTGTCTTCTTCAATCAGGCCGCCGAGGAGCTGACCGGCCTCCCGCAGGCACGCGTTCTCGGGCAGCCCTGCGCCCAGGTGTTCGCGCAGACGCCGCTGCTCGCGCAATTGGTGTCCCGTGTCCAAGCGCACGGTCAGAGCGAGTCGCACGGCGACGAGCTGCTGCACCGGCCCGGGCGCAGCATTCCAGTCCGGATCACCTGCTTGCCGCTTTGGGATACGCACGACCGCATGCGCGGCACGGCGTTGGTCATTCACGATCTCAGCTACCAGAAGACGCTCGAGGACTCGGCGCGGCGCAACGAAAGTCTGGCGCGGCTCGGCACCCTGGTGGCCGGCCTCGCCCACGAGATCAAGAATCCCCTCGCCGGCATCAAGGGCGCGGCGCAGTTACTCGAAGGCCGCCTGGCCGGGCAGGCCGACCTCCAGGAGTACACGGCCGTGATCACGCGCGAGGTCGATCGGCTGAGCGGCCTCGTCGAGGACCTGCTGACGCTCGGCGCCCCGCCCAAGCCGCGCTTCGCGGCGCTCAACATCCATCGCGTCATTCAAGACGTGCTGGCGCTGGTGGCCGGCGAATTGACCCGCCGCTCCATTCAACTCAGGTGCGAGTTCGATCCGAGTTTACCTGCCGTCCAGGGCGATGACGCGCAGTTGAGCCAGGTCTTCCTCAACCTGCTCACCAACGCGATGGAGGCGATGGCAGCAGACGGCGCGGCCGGCGATACCATCACGATTACCACGCGCATGGAGACTGACTTCCACATTTTGCGGGAGCGCGACCGCGCCAGTAAGTTCCTCCGCGTCGAGGTCGCCGACCAGGGCGTCGGCATCGAGCCAGCCGATGCGGCGCGGATCTTCGAGCCGTTCTTCACTACCAAACCGCGCGGCACCGGTCTGGGGCTGGCGATCTCGCACCGTATCGTCGGCGAGCACGGGGGAATCATCCGCTTTCTGCCGAACCGGCCGCGCGGCACCGTGGTGACTGTGACCCTGCCCGTGGCGGCACCCTGACATGGAGCCCGCGCCTGGTACAATTCTCGTTGCCGACGACGAGGCCTCGATCCGCTGGGTCCTGACCAAAGCGCTGCAAGAGGCGGGGCACACCGTCGTGGATGCGGCCGGCGGCGGCGAAGCGCTGCGGCGGCTCAAAGCGGGCGGAATCGACCTCGCCTTCGTCGACCTGCGCATGCCTGATCTCGACGGCCTGACGGTCCTGGCCAGCGCGCGCGAGGCCGGCGTCACCGCGCCGATCGTCATCATCACCGCCCAGAACACCATGGACAATGCGATCGAAGCCATGAAGCGCGGTGCGTACGACTACATCACCAAGCCATTCAACGTCGACGAGCTACGCGCCGTCGCGGCGCGCGCGCTGGAGATGGTGCGGCTATCGACCGACCTCCATCGCTTGCAGCGCGAGCTGCGGGGGCGTTTCGAGTTGGGCGTGGCCATCGTCGGCAAGAGCGCCGCGATGCAGGAGATCTACAAGACGGTCGGCCGCGTGGCGAAGACCGACGCCACGGTCCTGATCCAGGGCGAGAGCGGCACGGGCAAGGAGCTGATCGCCAAGGTCATTCACTACCATTCGAACCGCTGGAGTGGCCCGTTCATCGCCCTCAACTGTTCCGCGATCCCGCGCGACCTGCTGGAGAGCGAGCTGTTCGGCCACGAGCGCGGCGCCTTCACCGGGGCCACCGAGCAGCGGCCGGGGAAGTTCGAGGTCGCCCAGGGCGGCACGCTCTTCCTCGACGAGATCGTCGACATGCCGCTGGAGCTGCAAGCCAAGCTGCTGCGCGTCCTGCAAGAGCGCGAGATCACCCGGTTGGGCGGGCGCGAGGTGATCAGGATCGACTGCCGCATCATTGCCGCTACCAACCAACCGCTCGAACGCGCAGTCAAACAAGGTCGCTTCCGCGAAGACCTCTACTTCCGCCTCAAGGTCGTGCCGATTGTGGTGCCGCCGCTGCGCGAGCGGCGCGGCGACATTCCGGAGCTGATCAACTTCTTCCTCGACAAGACCAACCGCGAGATGGGCACCGCGATCACGGCGGTGGCGCCCGAGGCGCGCAACATCCTGATTCGCCATAACTGGCCCGGCAACGTGCGCGAACTGGAGAACACGCTGGTGCGCGCCGCGGTTCTCGCCGCTGGCCCGACGCTGATGGCGCGCGACCTGGCGCTCGCCGCACAGGAGACGCCGCCGGCCGCCTATGCGGACATGTCGCTCGAAGACATCGTGCGGCTCAAGCTCAAGGACTATTTCCGCCAGACGGGCGACGTCGAGCCGTCGGATCTCCACTCGCTGATCCTGGAGCGCGTCGAGCGCCCGCTCATCGAGCTGACGCTCGAGCGCACCAACGGCAACCAGCTCCAAGCCGCCGCCATCCTCGGCATCAACCGCAACACCCTGCGCAAGAAGATGGCGCTGCTGAAGATCACCCCGCGCCGCACCCCGCCGTCGCGATAGTGCGGCGCGTGCACACGCTCCTGACCTCTGTGGTAGAAACATTTGGCGTCTTGCCGGACGCCAAGATCCGGAGAGGCGTGTTCACACGGATTGAACAGATGGCAGTCAGACTCCTAGTCTCAAGAATTCGCGTAATCCGTCGAATCCGTTCGATCCCTTGTAACTCAGTCCTGGATCGATTCGGTCGCGGGCGTGAGCCCGCGATGCGCGCTCCGTGATGAAGCTTTTCCCGCATCCCCTCTACCCCATCGCCGACCCGGCCGGGCGGCCGGGCAGGTCGCATGTCGCCCTGGTGGAGGCCATGGTGTCCGCCGGCATTCGCTTTCTGCAACTGCGCGTGAAGCACGAGTCGACGCGCGCGTTCATCGACATCGCCCGTGCGGCCAAAGCCGTGACCGACCGGGCTGGAGCGGCGCTCATCATCAACGACCGCGCCGACATCGCCCGGTTGGTCGACGCCGCCGGCGTGCATCTCGGCCAGGACGACTTACCCCCCCGGGTAGCCCGCGAGATCCTCGGACCCGCAAAGCTGATTGGCTTCTCGACGCACTCCCCCACCCAGATCGAAGCGGCGGTGCGCGCCGGCGGGATCGACTACGTGGCCTTCGGCCCCATTTTCCCGACGCGCAGCAAAGAGAACCCGGATCCCGTACAAGGCCTCGAAACCCTGCGCGAGGTGCGCCGCCTGTGCCCGCTCCCGCTCGCCGCCATCGGCGGCATCACCGCCGCCAACCTCCTTGACGTGCTGCAGACTGCCGACGCCGTCGCCGTCATCAGCGCCATCACCGACGCCGACGACCCGGAGGAAGCGACGCGCCGATTGTTGCGGCTCGCCCGGGCAGCGGTCACGCGCCCACCGGGCACGAGCTGACCGCCGTCGGAGAAGGCGTTTTCCTCAGAGCCCGTGAGGAAATTGCAACCTTCGCGGCGCGAAAATTCCACACCTGAGGTTCTTACGGGCCAAGCTCCCGGCGGACCGCATTCTCCCTCTTGGTTGAACGAGCGGTCCGCAGCGGGCGCGTACGGCTGAGCGCCGTCGTGCTCAGCGAACTCTACGCGGGCACCCACCAGCGGAAGGGCGGGAGCAGTGCTCCCGCCCTCAAGACTGGAGCCGCGTTGCCCCCGCACCATTCTTGAGGGGTGGAGCATTGCTCCACCCCCAGGGATTTCCTTACAAGCTGTCAGCCGCGCAGGCGGGCGCAAGGCTGGTCACCGAGGAGGCCGCGCCTTTTATGCGTTGGTCCAAACTCTTGCAGAGTCGAGGGGCGGGAGCACCGCTCCCGCTCTCGAGGCCCGGCGGCCGGCGAGCCGCAGCCATTCACCGAAGGAAACCTTCCCTACAGCTCTTCCACGTCCTCGCCGAAGCTGACCTCTTCTTCGGCGCGGTTCTCGAAGCGGGTGTACTCGGCGAAGAAGGTAAGCGGCACGTTGCCGGTCGGCCCGTTGCGCTGCTTGGCCAGGATCACCTCTGCGTCGCGTTCGAGGTCTGTGTTCTTCTGGTCGTACACCCACGGCCGGTAGAGAAACATGATGACGTCCGCATCCTGCTCAATCGCCCCGGATTCACGCAGGTCGGCCATCACCGGGCGCTTGTCGGCGCGCTGCTCGACCTGCCGGTTGAGCTGCGAGAGCGCCATCACCGGCAGCCCCAGCTCCTTCGCCAACGCCTTGAGCGAGCGCGAGATGCTGGAGATCTCCTGCTCGCGGCTGTCGGCCGTGGTGCCGCGCATGAGCTGCAGGTAGTCGACGATGATCAGGCCGAGCTTGGCGTCGCGCTCGCGCTTCAGGCGTCGCGCCTTGGCGCGCAGCTCGAGCACGCTGAGCGCTGGCGTGTCGTCGATGTAGATGGGCGCCTCCGCCAGCCGCTCTGCCGCGATCGCCAGCTTCGGGTAGTCGCGCTCGGCGGCGAAGCCGGCGCGCACCTTCGACTGGTCGACCCGCGCCTCGGAGCAGAGCATGCGAAAGACCAGTTGCTCCTTCGACATTTCGAGCGAGAACACCGCGACCCCGGTCCCGGCCTCGAGCGCCGCATACTGCGCGATGTTGAGCGCCAGCGCCGTCTTCCCCATGCTCGGCCGGCCGGCGACGATGACCAGATCGCCCGCCTGTAGTCCGGCGGTCTTCTTGTCCAGGTCGAGGTAGCCGGTCGGCACGCCGGTGACCAGCTCGCGGCGTTCGTACAGTTGTTCGACCGCCTTCATCGACTCGACGACGATTTCGCTCAGGCGGAAGAACGAGGGCCGCGCCTTGCGCTCCGACAGCTCGAAGATGCGGTGCTCGGCTTCGTCGAGGAAGCTCTCGACGTCGGCCTGCGCCTCGAAGCTGCGCATGGCGATCTCGTTGCTCGTCTGAATCAGCATGCGCAGGATCGCCTTGTCCTTGACGATGCGCGCATAGTAGCCGACGTGCGCAGCGGTCGGCACGCGCTCGACCAGCTCGGCGAGATACGCGGCGCCGCCGACGTCCTGCAGATCGCCGCGGCTTTTGAGCGCGTCCGCCAATGTTACGAGGTCCACGGGCTCGTTCCGCGCATGCAGATCGAGAATCGCCTGCATGATCTTGCGGTGCGCCTGCCGGTAGAAGTCATCGGGCATGAGGATTTCGACCGCCCGGTCGAGCGCGGCGTTATCGAGCAGGATGCCGCCGATCACGGACTCTTCCGCTTCGATGCTGTGCGGAGGAAGCTTGGCTGGAGTTTCGCCGGCGGCCATGCGACGCGCGCGGAGCATACGGCAAACGATGCCGCGCGGCAACGGCGGGTTCCGTCTTGCTGTTGCCGACCCGTTCCGATGCAAACAAAGGGTCGCAACCTTTCGACGGCCGGGGCCGTGACGCGGAAGCCACCGAGGCTTTTTGCAGGAGTGAACCCGGACCAGGCCGCCGGTGCGGTCGAGCGGGCGGCACGCGCGGGGACGGCTGGGCCTTCGGCACCGCAATCGCGCGTGATGGCCGGGCTGCGCCGATCCTTCCATCGCGCGGGCTGCGTCCTGGCACAGCGGACCCGACGTTCACAATCGGCAGCGACCCCGCCGGCCAACTTCAGGCACGTGACGACCCCACGCAATCGAAGACCGATTCTCAATCGCATGCACGGCGTGCTACACGCCACGGAATGGAACCCATCAGCATGGATCAATTCCGCCAGATCGAACTGCGCGTAGCGACGGTGCTGGCGGCTGAGCCGCACCCGCGCGCCGATCGGTTGCTCGTCTTGCGCGTCGACCTCGGCGACGAGCAGCGCCAGCTCGT
>JBBITY010000102.1:0-9580 GCA_037440565.1 Desulfurellales bacterium | reverse complement strand
ACGAATCGCATTGATCCGGTCCGCGGAGCCTACACGTGCTTCGGGTTGATGGGTTGACCGTGGGAGAACTCGACGAAGTTCCCGTCGGGGTCGCGGAGAATGCAGAAGTAGCCGACGATGCGGCCGCCGTCGACGGGTCCTTGGGCCAGGATGCCCTCCGCTGCGCCGCGCGCCGCGATGGCGTCAACAACCTCGCGCGTGGGGACGTCGTAACCCAGATGCCGCGCCAGTGACGAGCCGGCCGACTCCGGCGGCGGGACGCCGATGAGCACCAGGACGAAGGTCGGGTCCTCCTTCTGCTCGCTCAACCACACGACGCGCACGCCGTCGTCAATCCGGTCGTGCACGACGTGCAGCCCGACATGGCGTTGGTAGAAGTCGATGCTCTTGGCGATGTCGTGCGCCTGAAACGCGACGTGGGTGAGATGAGGTTGCGGCTGCATTGCTGCGAGTCCTTCCTGAGCCCCGATACCTGGCGCCTGACACCCGCGGCTCTTACAGAAGCTGCTCCACCGCCACATGGCTCAGCCCGAACGTCTCCGCCACGCCGCGATGAGTGACCTGGCCATCGAAGGTGTTGACGCCGCGGCGCAGGGCGGAGTCGTCGGAGAGGGCCCGCGCCAGTCCCTTGTCGGCCAGCGCCAGCGCATACTGGAACGTCGAGTTGGTCAGCGCGAACGTCGAGGTGTGCGGGACGATGGCCGGCATGTTCGTCACCGCGTAATGGACCACACCCTCGGCGATGTAAATTGGTCGGTGGTGGGTGGTGGGCCGCGATGTTTCCACGCAGCCGCCTTGGTCGATCGAAATGTCGACGATCGCCGAGCCCCGCCGCATGCTGCGGATGAGCCTGCGGCTCACCAGCCGCGGCGCTTTGGCCCCAGCGATCAGGACAGCGCCGATAACGAGGTCGGCGCTGCGCACCTCTTCTTCGATGTTGACGCGATTGGACATGAGCGTCGTGAGATGCCCGCCCAGGCTGTCGTGCAGGTAGCGCAGCTTGGCTGGATCGCGTTCGATAATGCTGACGTGCGCGCCGATCGCCACCGCGATCCGGCATGCGCTCGATCCGGCAATGCCCGCGCCGAGGATCACGATCTTGCCCGGCCGCACGCCGGAGGCGCCGCTCAGGAGGACGCCGCTGCCGCCGTTCTGCGCTTCGAGGCCCCACCCCCCGACCTGCACCGCCAGCCGCCCCGCGATCTCGCTCATCGGCGCCAGCAGCGGCAGCGACCCATCGTCGAGCTGCAGGGTCTCGTAGCCGATGGCCGTCACGCGCCGCCTCAGCAGCTCGCGCGTCAGCGATTCGCTGCTCGCCAAATGCAAGTAGGTGAACAGGACAAGGCCCGGGCGGAGGTAGCGGTACTCCGACGGCAGCGGCTCCTTCACCTTCAGCACCAGGTCCGCGCGTCGCCACACTTCGGGGGCAGTCACCACTCTGGCGCCGGCCTTGTGGTAGTCGCGGTCCGGAATTCCGCTGCCGAGACCCGCGCCCCGCTCGAGCAGGACGCGATGGCCATGCGACACGAGAGCCGCGACACCGCTCGGCGTGATCGCCACGCGGTTCTCGTCCGCCTTGATCTCTTTCGGAACGCCGACGATCATGGGGTTCTCCTCGTAAGGCCGTATGCCCGTGAGCTGAATCCGTCTTCGTCGTCGAACACTGCGCAACCCGTCGCCGGAGCCCCCAGCGCAAGCCTCACGGCTTGCACTCGTTCGGCGACCGTTACCTGACGATTCCCGTCGCAATCGCCGGGACAGGAGTCGCGCGGCAGTTCGCCTGCGTCCAGTGCGGCCGTTGACAGGCAGAGCCCAGCCGCGATTGCGACGGCGGCTCTGGCGATTCGTGAGACAATGCTCATGGCGCGTCGCGCATACCAGAAAAGGCTGTGACCGGCGAGCCGAGTTATCCATTTCAGACCATGCGAAGATCGAGTTCTCACCGGATGCGGGGCTGGTGTTGCCGCGCCCACCGCGATCCCGCGCGCGGCTCGGCCGCGGTGGCCGGCCAAGGAAGCAGAGACCCATGCGCCCGTGCACCCTTCCACGCGCCGCTGCGCGGCTGCTCGGGGTGACGGCAAAGTCCTCCCCTGCGTAACGGCCAACAGCGTAACAGCGTAACAACCGACACAGGTCTTTCCCTCGCTGGGTGCAGGAGGCAGCCCGCCTGCAATGAACGAACCCTACCGATCTCGCGACGCGAGGTTTGCGTGCCCGCAGGTTGATTTCCGTTCGTTCCTCTCGCTATAGCCGCGCGTGAGGGCAACGGCGCGCAAACCACGCGAGGAGAGCATGGCAGTAATCATCGATGGGAAGGCGGTGGCGGAAACGGTCCGGGCAGAGGTTCGCGAGGAGGTCGCAGCCTTTCGACAGCGATTCGGCAAGGCGCCGGGGCTGGCGACGGTGCTGGTCGGGACCGATCCCGCGTCGGCGACTTATGTGCGCAACAAGCGCAAGGCGTGCGCCGATTGTGGCATCGAATCGATCGCGCACGAGTTGCCCGCCAGTACGACGCAGGAGGAGCTGATCGACCTGGTGCGCCAATTGAACGACCGGCGCGACGCGCACGGCATCCTGGTGCAACTACCGCTGCCGCCCGCGATGACGACCGAAGCCGTGCTGGAGGTCATCGACCCCGACAAGGACGTCGACGGGTTGCACCCGTTGAACCAGGCCCGCCTCGTGATGGGGCGCGAGGGCCTGCGCCCGTGCACGCCGCTCGGCGTCATGCGCTTGCTCGACTCGACCGGCATCGAGCTCAAAGGCGCGCGCGCGGTGGTCGTGGGGCGAAGCATTTTGGTCGGCAAGCCCGTCGCCTTTCTCCTTTTGGAGCGCCACGCCACGGTGACCATCTGTCATTCGCGCACCCGAGCGCTGGGCGATGAGGTGGCGCGGGCCGATGTGGTGGTCGCGGCCATCGGCCGCGCAGGGCACATCGACGGGAGTTGGGTCCGTCCCGGCGCCGCGGTGATCGATGTCGGCATCAACCGCGGTGCGGATGGCCGCCTGGTCGGCGACGTCCAGTTCGAATCCGCACGCCAGCGCGCGGGCTACATCACGCCCGTGCCGGGGGGCGTCGGGCCAATGACGATTGCGATGTTGCTCAAGAACACCGTAACGGCGGCGACCCGCCAGGAGCTGGCGCGGCGGACCGGCGCGCGGCCGGGATGAGGCGCACGCCGCTATACGAGGTACACCGCGCGCTCGGCGCACGCATGGTGGACTTCGCTGGGTGGGAAATGCCGGTGCAGTACCGCGGGATCATTGAGGAGCACAGGGCGGTGCGCACCCGCGCAGGTTTGTTCGACGTCAGCCACATGGGTGAGATCGAGGTGCGCGGCGCACACGCGTTCGCCGCCTGCCAGCGGGTGACCTGCAACGACGCGGGCCGCTTGCGCGACGGCCGGGCTCAGTACACCCTGCTGATGTATCCCGACGGCGGGGTTGTCGACGACGCCGTCCTGCACCGCTTGTCCCCGACGCGCTACCTCTTCTGCGTCAACGCCGCCAACCGCGAGCGCGACGCCGCGTGGTTGCGCGAACAGGTGCGCGAGGCGGACGTCATCGATCGCAGCGACGACTTTGCGCAATTGGCGCTGCAGGGACCGCGCTCGAGCGCGATTCTGGCGCGGTTGACCGGGATTGCACTCGACCGCGTGCCGCGCTTCGCCTTCGCGGAAGGGAAGGTCGCAGGGTACGAGAGCCTCGTCGCGCACACCGGTTACACGGGTGAGGATGGGTGGGAGGTCTACTGTGCGCCGGCGGCGGCGCGCGACATATGGGAGGCCGTCGCGACGGCGGGGCGACCCGAAGGCCTGACGCCTGCGGGCCTCGGCGCCCGCGATACACTGCGGCTCGAAGCCGGTCTGCCGCTGTACGGGCACGAGCTGTCGCCGGATACGACACCCTTCGAGGCTGGCTTGGAGTGGGTGGTCCGTTTGGACAAGGGCGAATTCATCGGCCGCGCCGCTTTGCTCGAGCAACAACGCACCGGCGTGCGCCGCCGGCTGATCGGGCTGGCGCTGCGTGAGCCCGGTGTTCCGCGCGCCGGCTATCGCATCGTACGAGGCGGCGTGGTGGTTGGCGAAATCACCAGCGGCACGAAGTCCCCGACGCTTGGCAAGGGAATAGGACTCGGCTATGTGGACGTGGCGTCCAGCGCGGTCGGGATGGCGCTCGGCGTGGACATCCGCCAGCGCACGGTGGCGGCGGAAGTCGTTCCGCTGCCGTTCTACCGGCGCGAAAGCACGAGTGTGAAGGCGCAGGTCAACTGAGCAAGGGGAGCCAAGACCGGTGGGGGGAGCGGCCGCCGCAAGGCAGCGCAAGCGCACAAGGAGAGGGCGATGGAGTTTCCGGATGACCTGAAATACACGCGAGAACACGAGTGGCTGTTGGTGGAAGGCAACGTCGTGACCGTGGGCATTACTGACTACGCCCAGGAGCAACTCGGCGACGTCGTGTTCGTCGAGCTACCCGCCGTCGGCGACAAGGTCACCAAGGACGAGGCCATGGGCGTCGTCGAGTCCGTCAAGGCCGTGTCGGATGTGTACTCGCCGGTCAGTGGCACCGTGCTGGAGATCAACGACGACCTGCGGGAGAACGCGGAAATGATCAACGGGGATCCGTACGGCGACGGCTGGATGGTCAAGATCGAGATGTCTGATCCGACTGATCTCGACGATCTCCTGAGCGCCACGGAGTACGAGCAGTACGTCGCCGAGCAGCAGGAATGACTCAACTGAGGGTTCCAGGGGGCAGGGGTTCGGGGGTTCCCCTTGATCGTTCGAACTCTGGACCCTTGGACCTTTGAACCCCCGAACCCTCTCTCATGCGCTTTATCCCGCACACGGCGGACGACGTTCGCGCCATGCTGGCGGCGGTCGGGGTCGACGATGTCTCCGACCTCTTTCGCGATGTCCCGGCCGCGCTCCGAGCGAGCGGCACACTCAACCTGCCGACCGGCGTGCCGGAGGCGGAGGTGCGGGCGGCGTTGGAGGCGCTCGCCGCGCGCAATGTCGGCGCCTCGCAGCTCTCGTTCATCGGCGCAGGCGCGTATCCCCATTTCGTTCCGGCCGTGGTCGACGGCATCCTCCAACGCGCCGAATTCTACTCCGCCTACACGCCGTATCAGCCCGAGGTGAGCCAGGGAACCCTGCAAGCGATCTTCGAGTTTCAGACGCTCGTTGCCATGCTTTTCGACCTCGAGGTTGCCAACGCGAGCATGTACGACGGGGCGTCGGCGACGGCGGAGGCGGTGCTGATGGCGCTGCGCCTGCAGCCCGAGCGCCATCGCGTCATCGTCGCGCGCTCCGTGCATCCCGAGTACCGCCAGGTTGCCCAGACGTATCTGCAGGGCGCCGGCGACATCGAGCTGATCGAAGCGCCATTCGGCGAAGACGGACGGCTCGACCTCGCCTGGCTCGGCGCGCAGGCCGACGGAGCGACGGCGGCGGTGGTCGTGGGCTACCCGAACTTCTTCGGTGTCATCGAAGATTTGCGCGCTGTGCGGGCGGCACTGCGCGACTCGGGTGCGATGCTGGTGACGACGACTGCGGAAGCGCTCGCGCTGGCGATCGTGCAGGCGCCGGGTTCGCTCGGGGCTGACATTGCCGTCGGCGAGGGGCAGAGCCTGGGCGTCCCGCTCTCGTACGGCGGACCTGGCGTCGGCCTGTTCGCCACCCGCACGCGTCACGTGCGCAGCATGCCCGGACGCCTGGTGGGCGAGGCAGCGGACGAGGCGGGGCGTCGCGGCTACGTACTCACCCTGGCGACGCGCGAGCAGCACATCCGCCGGGAGCGGGCGACCTCGAACATTTGTACCAATCACGGGCTGATGGCGCTGGCGGTCACCGTCTACTTGAGTCTACTCGGCAAGTCGGGCCTGCGCCGCCTGGCCGCGCTGAACCTCGAACGCGCCCACTGCGCACGGCGGCGGCTTTGCGGCGGCGCGCGGTGGCGGCCGCGCTTCAGCGGACCCTTCTTCAACGAGTTCGTCATCACCGGAAGCGGCGCTGGCGCAGCGCTCGAACAGGCGCAGCGGGCGGGCGTCCTGGCGGGCGTGTCGCTCGCTCGCTGGTATCCCGAGCTGGAGGACGCCCTGCTGCTGGCGGTGACGGAGGTCCACACGCCAGCGGCGATTGACCGCCTCATCGAGGTGCTCGGAACATGAGGGGGAGCAAGCAGGCGGGCCTGTTGCTCGACGAGCCGCTCATCTTCGAGCGCAGTCGCCCTGGCCGCATGGGGTGCGACCTGCCGGCGGAGTCGGATGTGGTGAGGGAGTGCCTGCCGGCCGAGCTGGTACGGGAACCGATTGACGGATTTCCGGAAGTCAGCGAACCCGAGGTGGTCCGTCACTTTCTGCGCCTGTCGCAGTGGAACCTGGGCACGGCGACGACCTTCTATCCGCTCGGCTCCTGCACCATGAAATACAACCCGCTGGTCGACGAGGCAGTCGCTCGCTTGCCGGGGTTCGCGAACCTCCACCCGCTGGCGCCGGACGAGTACGCCCAAGGGGCGCTGCAGTTGATGTGGGAGCTGCAGGACATGCTGGCGGAGATCAGTGGGATGGACGCAGTCTCGCTGCAGCCGGCGGCCGGCGCCCAGGGCGAGCTGGCGGGCATGAAGATGATCCGCGCCTACCACCGCGACCGCGGGGATCCGCGGTCCGTGGTGCTGATTCCGGCCAGCGCGCACGGGACGAACCCCGCCAGCGCGGCACTCACCGGCTACCGCGTGCAGCAGATCGAGGGGAGTCAGCTCGGTCTGGTCGAGGCAGACGCCGTCCGCCGCGCTATGGACGAGCGCGTCGCGGCACTGATGATCACCAACCCGAACACGCTCGGCCTTTTCGAGCGCGAGATCGCGCAAGTGGCCGAGGCGGTCCACGCACGCGGCGGCTTGGTGTATTTCGACGGCGCCAACCTGAACGCGCTCATGGGCGTCGTGAAGCCGGGTCACGCCGGCGCCGACGTGCTGCAGTTCAACCTGCACAAGACCTTCTCGACTCCGCACGGCGGCGGCGGTCCGGGAGCCGGGCCGATCGCGGTCAAGGCGGCGCTCGCGCCGTATCTGCCGGGTCCGCGGTTGAAGCGAGAAGGGAACTTACTGCGCTGGAGCGACATGCCGGCGCGGACGATCGGCCGCGTGCGCAGCTTCCACGGCAACTTCGGCGTGCTGGTGCGCGCCTATGCCTATATCAAGGCGCTGGGCAGCGACGGCCTCGCCCAGGCCACGGCCATGGCTGTGCTGAACGCGAACTACCTCCGCGTCCGCCTGCAGCACACCTACCAACTGGCGTACCCGGGCCTCTGCATGCACGAGTGCGTATTCAGCGACAAACCCTTCGAGCCCTATGGCGTGAAGACGCTCGATATTGCCAAGCGCCTGCTCGACCATGGCTTCTACGCCCCGACGATTTACTTCCCGCTGGTGGTGAGCGGCGCGTTGATGATCGAGCCCACGGAGACGGAGAGCAAGGAGACGCTCGACCAGTTCATCGCCGCGATGGAAGCCATCGCCCGCGAGGCGCGCGAGACGCCCGACGTGGTCCGCGCCGCCCCGACCCGCACTCCGGTCGGCCGCCTCGACGAAGCCCGCGCCGCTCGCCGCCCCGTCCTGCGCTGGCAGCCGAGAACGGAAGCCGGGGCATCGGGCGGGGAGCGTTAGGCCGCTTGACGGCCCCTCAACCCTGTCTGGCTAGCCGGCCCCGCCGTTAGTGTCTGGCGGAAACTGCCGCTCGCCGTCACGCCTTCAACATCTGCTCGACGGCCAGGAGCAGCCGATAGTGCTTCTCGCTGTCCAGGACCATCGCGTCGCACAGGGTGCCGAGCAGATCATCGCCGCCCTCGGCAAGGCCGGCTCTGAGGCTGCGGCAGGCGTTGATCGTGTCCTGCTCGTGCAGCCGGAGCATCTCGGTCAGCCGAAGGAGATCAGCCCGGCTCGCGTCCGCTGGAATCGGCCCCTTTGGTCGCGACGGGCGTTCCCGCAGCCACTTCGCCATGGTGCGCAGCAGCAGGTGATGCATCTCCTCTTCGGTGAGGATCCGATCGACAAGAAAGCCGGCGTCGCTGTCGCCCAACTTTTCCGCCAGGGCTCGGTACTCTGCGAGGATCCCGCCTTCTTCTTCCGCGTGGCGCTCGAACGCCGCGGCCAGGGATTCCAGCTCGTTATCGCTTGTCACCGTTCGCTCCTTTGCCGCGCCGCTATCGCAGGTACGTCGCGACGTACTTCTCCATCTCCGGCGTCGGCTTCCACCACTTCTTCACGCCCATGTCCTCCGCGACTTTGTTGGCGGCGAGGTAGCCCGGCCCGCCGAGGACCAGACCACCCGGGTACGTCGAGGCTCCGCACACGTACAGGCCATCGATCGGCGTCTTGGTACTGGAGCACTCCTGATTGGGGCGGAAGCAGCCGAGCTGCACCGGTTTGTAATCGCCGTGCTTGATCGAACCGAAGCGCATGTTGGGCATGCGGATTTCGATGTCCTTGGGGGTCTCCATGCTGGTGGCGACGATGTTGTCCCGCGTCATGTTCGGCGCAGCCTTCTGCCAGCGGGCCAGCATCGCCTCCTCGATGTCCCGGCGCTCGTCCCAGCCGCCCTTGATCCCGTACGGGGCGTGGATCTGAAAGAAGGACACCTGGCCCGGCTTGCGCGCCAGATGCGAATCGAAGAACGTCTCGCAGGTGGAATGGCCGCCGAGACGGTTCAGGTCGAGTTTCCCCGCGGTGACGTTGTCCCAGTGGGCGAGGACCTCGGAGGTGCTCTCGAAGCCGAAAATCGTCATGAAGGACTCGTTCACCCATGGGTCCTTGCAAGCGTAGCGCGGGGCCTCGCGCGAGGCCACGTGCAGGGTGTTGAAGCTCCACTTGTCGTACGTCCAGCCCTCCACCGCGCTGGCGAGTTCGCCGGGCAGATGTTGCTTGCCGACGAGGTCGAAAAAGGTGCTGTGCGGGTCGAGGCTAGAGATCACGACGTCGGCGTGCAGGGTACGGCCCTCCCAGAGCTCCACGCCGGTGGCGGCGCCGTTGCGCATGATGATCTTGTTGACCTGGGACGACTCGAGGATGGTTCCACCGGCGCGGACGAACTCGCGGCCGAGCGAGGCGGCCAACTTGTGCGAGCCGCCCTGGCAGTAACACTTGTTCATCCCCCGCTCGATGAGCAGCGGCACGAAAAAGCCCACGCCGGTCTCTCTGGGATCGAGCCCCCACATGCAGCAGGTGTAGAGGAGGAGCGCGCGGATGCGGTCGTTCTCGAACGTGTCGGTGATGATCTCCAGCGGGCTGCGCTCGGTCATTGCCATCATCTGTTTGCCGAGCTCGGTCCGCTGCATCGCCATGGAGATATCCAGCGGCGACATGGGCGGCAAATAGGTGGCCGGCACCACGATCTCGCGCGCGATGCGGCGCCACTGCCGCATCACCTTGCCGAACGCCACCGCGTCCTTCTGCGAGAACTTGTGCATGGAGTCCGTCGTGTCTTCGATCATGCGCGTGAGCAGCAGCGAGCTGCCGTCCTCGAACACCATGGCCGTCTGCAAGTTGGGCTTGATCCAGACCAATCCGTGCTGTCCCAACTGGA
>JBBITY010000101.1:4449-9614 GCA_037440565.1 Desulfurellales bacterium | reverse complement strand
CGAAGGCCGGCGCACGGACCGTGGCGCAAACGCCAGCGACGGTGTTCGCCGGAATGAACCCGGACGAGGCCTGCGGTGCCGTTCGGGCACGCGGCGGGCGCGTGTAGGGACGATCCTTTCGCACCAACAGCCGCGCGTTGTGGCCGGGCTGTGCCGCCGCGACCGATCCCGGCCGAGCGAAGGCCTGGAAAGAGGAGTGCGAGGAGAGAACCAGGCCCGGATGGTTTTCCCCTCGGCGGGGCGCCGGGGCGCCAGCCCCGCATCGGATGAGGATTCGAGCGAGTTGTTAGTTGCTGGGTTGTTGCTTGTCACGTCCGCCGGAAGTGCCCCCCCTTTGGCGACGTAGCAGGCCAGCCCGCAAGAGCCTTCCGGCCACCCCCCCTTGTCCCACCCCCCGAATCTCTGGCACGGTGCGAGGACACAATCCGACAGGGAAGGGAGTCCAAATGATCACGCTCTACGAAAGCCCGATTTCGCCCTATGTGCGCAAGGTGAAGATGGTGCTGCACGAGAAGGGGCTGCCCTACGAGTCGCGACTGATCGACCTCTTCGCGGAGGAGCAGCGCAAACCGGAGTACCTGGCGTTGAACCCGTTTCACCGCGTGCCCGTCCTGCGCGACGGCGACGCGGTGCTGTTCGAGTCGACGGCGATCGCCGAGTATCTCGACGAAGTCTATCCCCAGCCGCCGCTGCTGCCGCGTGAGCCTGCGGCGCGGGCGCAGGCGCGGGCCTGGGAGGAGGTGTCGGACAGTTACTTCGGCCAGGTGCTCTCGGGGCTCGTGCAGGAGAATTTCGTCAAGCCTGGGGGTCCGGATTCCAAGACCGTCGAGCAGCTCAAGAACCAACTGGCCGAGTACCTGCAGGCGCTCGATCGCCAGCTCGACGGCAAGCCGTTCGTCGCCGGCAGTCTTTCGCTAGCGGACATCGCTCTGGTGATGCCGCTCTCCCTCCTGGCGATGTTCGGCGTGACGGTCGACGCGTACCCGAACGTGTCGCGCTGGCTGGCATCGATTCAAGCGCGGGAGAGCTTTCAGAAGGCGCAACCTTCACCGGAGTTCATGATGCAGATGATGGCGCGTATCCAGGAGCGGCGCGCGGCGCAGGGCTGAGAGCTTGTGAGAAATTCCTGGCACGGACAGGTCGTAACGCCGACGGAAGGGCGGGAGCACTGCTCCCGCCCTCGAGAGTGGAGCGGCGTTGTGCCGGCACCATTCTCGAGGGGTGGAGCATTGCTCCACCCCGAGGGATTTTTTCACCAGCTCTGAGGACAGGGGCCGGGGGCCGGCACCTCCACGCTGCGGCAGAGGCGTCTTGGCGAGACCAGGTCGAGTGCCCATCGCGTGGCGAGCACTGGCGTTCATGCGCCTGCTGTTGTTCGCGATCGGCGCGCTCGTGTGCGGCGCCGGTCATTACGTCGTGGCGAATCGCGACGCGCTGCCGGCGCGCGACGCGATCGGGGAGCGGTTCGGCTGGCTGTTTCGCGCCTTGCTGACCGATCCGGTTCCGACTGAAGTGGCTGTCGGCCTCTGTGCGCTCGTGCTCGGCTCACAGTGCATGGCCGTTGCCGTCGGCCTCCCCAAGATGGCTTCGGCGGCCGCGGCCGCGCCAGCGGTCGGGGCAGTCGTGGACCGGTGGGTTCGACGGTTTCGGAATATCAGCATCGTTCTGGCGGTCTCCGCGGCGGTTTGGGTGCTGGGGTCGGGCGGCAGTGGGTGGGCCGCGATCCTGTGGTTGCCCGCGATGGTGAGCGGGCTGGCGGCTGCCCGGGCAGCGGATCGTCGGCGCGGCACAGCGCTCGGAAACCCGTTCTTCGCCGGATGGGAGTGCGGCCTCGCGGCCTTCTTGATGATCGCGAGTCTGCTGTACACGGCGCACGACCTCACGCACTGGCGCTGGTCCGGCACGCCGGACGAGTCGCGCTTCTTTGACGTGGCCCTGACGATTGCTGAGGGCCGGTGGCGACACCGCGCGCTCTCCGAGGATGGCGTGTTCGACTACCATCCGGTGCTGTCGTCCTATTACCAAGCCGCCTTCATGAAGCTTTTTGGGATGAACATCATGGGCTGGCGATTGTCGTCCGCCGCGGCGCTGGCGGCATCACTGCCGTTTCTCTACCTGCTCGGGCGCGAGCTGTGCAGCGGCTCGGTGGGCATTGCAGCGGCGTTGCTGTTCGGCTCGGCGCGACTGGCCGTCGGCTTTGCCCACCTCGGCTACAACAACGTCCAGGTGTACCTGGTGGTGATGGCGTGTCTCGGCCTTTTGGCGTGGGCGGTTCGGCAACGCAGTGTGACGGGTCATTACCTGGCCGGATGCCTGGCGGGCCTCGGCTGGTTCACCTTTTACTCCGCGCGTCTGAGCTTGCCGTTGGCGCTGTTGGTCATGTGGAGTCTCGGCGCACTGCCGCTGCGGCGCGGCGACCGCGCCCGCCCGTGGGCGCTCTTGGCGGGCGCGCTGCTGGGTGCGCTGCCCCTCCTCGCGCGCCCGCACCGCACCTTTGCGCACATGCTGCTCCAGACGCAGGCCAAGATCGGAGCCGAGGCGGCGGGCACCGGCCTCTGGGAGTGGGTCGTCCGCTTCGCGGCGGCGGTCGGTGCCGCGGGACAGAGGATTGTGCAGCACTGGCTGCTGTCGATCTTCCACGGTGTGTGGTCCAAAGCGAGTCACTTTCAGTCCAATCCGCTCGTCGATCCCGTTTCGGTCACCCTCGCTCTGGTCGGACTGTGGCTCTCGCTGGCGGCGCTCGCCCGGCGGCGCGGCGGCGCGCGGTTCATCGCTCCCGCGTATCTGTTCTCGGCTCTGGCCGTGGGAGCGTTCTCCCCCTACGACATGCCGCCTTTGACCCGGTTGTTATTCCTGTCGCCGCTGACGGCTCTGCTGGCGGCGTTCGGCCTGTACGGGATCGTGCGTGCCGGGAGGCGGCATGCGACGTATCCGGTTCTCCGTGCAGCACTCGGCGGCGTCGTGGTAGCGACGGCGATTGTCTGGAACGCGGTCGCGCTGCACGGGGAAGTGTACGAGCACATGCACGGTTACGGAGACGGGACGACCAGTGAGCTGGTCCGCTTTGCCGAGCAGCTTCCGCCGCCGTGGAAGATCGTCTACCTGCAACGGCCAGACACCTACATGGGAGACGTCGACCTGATCATGCGCGCATATCAGTTCGGCGGCGATCGATTTGCCTACTTCCGCCCGTTCGATGCTCGGGCGGAGGAGGGGCTCTCCAAGGCGACTGCGCCGGTGGCGATCGTCTACGAGCTGACCGACGAACTGCAGCGGGACACAGTGGAAAAACTTCTGTCCGCGCGTTTTCCCGGCATCGAATGGCACGACACCGACGCTGGACGGCCCTGGAGCTTACGGTACCTGCTCGTGCCCGATGGGCGCGCGCCCGTCGACCTCACGCCGGACCTGCCGGCCGAGTGCAGAGGCGCGCCGGATGTCCGCGCTCTCCTGTCAGAGTGAATCCGCAGCGGCGCTCCGGCCAGCTTTGCGGCCGAAGAAGGTGCCGTCAGCGAGGGAGATGCCGCTGCAGTAGCCCCAGGCCGCCAGACCCGACGTGGTCCGGCCGGCGGCGTAGAGGCCGGGGATGATCCGGCCGTCGGGGTTGAGCACCTCGCCCGTTGGCAGCGTGTGCAGGCCGCCGAGCGTGAACGTCGCCCAGAGCACCTTGTCGGTGCGGCAGTCGATGGCGGCGTACGGCGGGTTGGTGAGCGGCTGCAGCAGGGCGGGGGTTTTGTGGAAGAGCGGGTCCTCGCCGCGCGCCGCGAACCGGTTGTAATACTCCACGGTGGCCTGGAGCGAACCGACCGGCAAGCCCATGCTCTTTTCGAGGTCTGCCACCGTGTCCTCGACGTGCGTGGCCTCCATCATGGCCATGTTCCGCTCGTAAATCGCGGTGTCGACGATCAGGTACATGTGTCCGTCCTGGCGGAACAAGCCCTCCTGGCCGACGCGGCCGTAGTACGTGTCCTCGTTGATGAAGCGCTGGCCGAAGCGGTTGACCAGGATACCGCGCATCAGCCGGCGCGGCGGTGTGAGCGGAATGGCCACCTCGGCAGCGTCCATCCGGATGATGTCGGCGCCCGCGCCCATCGCCATGCGGATGGCGCGGCCGTCATCGCCGGCGACGCCGAGCTTGTAGCTGCACTGCGCAATGCGCGGTGCGTAGCGCGCCACCATCTCGGGGTTGAGGGTGAACCCGCCCGCGGTGAGCACGACGCCGCGGCGCGCGCGGAGCAAGCGCTCGCGCTGATCCTGCCAGATCACCACGCCGGCGACCCGGCCGTCGGGATCCACCACGAGGGTTTCGCAGCGCCCGTCGCACACGATGCGTGCCCCGCTGCGCTCGGTGGCGGCCACCAGCTTCTGCATCAAGAAGCCGCCCGCCGCGGCGGGATGCTGCGGCTTGTGCGCGCGCGGCGCCGGCTTGGCGATGCGGTCGAAGGGGTAGGCGTCCTCACCGCCGGAATACACCAGGCAGTCGTCGGTCGGCGCCTCCGTGCCGGGCTCCGGATAAAAGCTGTGTTTGAACGGAACGCCGTGGTCGACGAGCCAGTGGAAGTGCGCGACGCTCTCTGCGCAGAAGATGCGGACCTTCGCCTCGTCGGGTTCCGGACCGAGGGCGGCCATGAGGAACTTGTACATCTCCTCCGGGGTGTCCTCGAAGCCGCAGGCCTTTTGCACCGGCGTGCCGCCGCCCATGTAGATGAGGCCGCCCGAATTCGCCGACGTCCCGCCGCCTCCGGAGGCGCGCTCGATCACGAGGACATCTGCGGCGGCCTCGCGGGCTTCGATCGCCGCGCACGCCCCGGCGCAGCCGAAGCCGACGACGAGGACATCCGCTTCGTCATCCCATGATTTCACCTCGGTCGTTCTCCGCACTGCCGCGGGATCGATCCGCTCATTGCCGGCCACTGCTTTTCCTCCGGGAGCCGCGACGATAGACGAAGAGGAATCGGAATGAAACGCTTCAGCGGCTGCGCTCGCACTTCTCCCTGCGGAGCAAAAAGAGATAGGGTTGCACGGGGCACTGTACAGGGTAGCGCCCGGCGCGCTTGTCAGGCTCCGGAGGTCGGGATGGAAAAGCTCATCTATGTCATCTGGAAGCGGGACGGGGTTTCGGCGGAGCGGTTTCGGCACGAGATGCTCGGTGGCATTGCGCAGCG
>JBBITY010000101.1:0-4439 GCA_037440565.1 Desulfurellales bacterium | reverse complement strand
CTGATCGACCTCGGCGCACGCGGCCTTGCTGTGAACCTGGCCGACGATCTGGCTGTGCAGGGCCTGCGCGTGTCGCGGCTGGACCCGACGGGGACCGTATCCATCTGGATGGACACGGCGCTCCATCGCAGCCCCCTCGAGGCAGTTCTTGCCGGCGTCGCGTCGCGGCTGGCGGGGTACCTGGTGCTCGAATCGGTGCCGATCGTGAACACCAAACATGTCACCCCGCTCGGCGAGCGCATCCCGGGTCTGTACACCGTGGCGTTTCTCGAACAGCCGCACTTCCTGACGTACGAGGAGTGGCTGGACCGATGGCAGGGGTTTCACACCCGCGTCGCCATCGAGACACAGAGCACGTTCCTCTACATCCAGAACGTGCTCGTGCGTCCGGTAACCAGAGACGCGCCGGCGTGGACGGCGATCGTGGAGGAAGCGTTTCCGGCCGAAGCTGCCACCGATCCCATGGTCTTCTACAACGCCGACTCGCCCGAAAAGCTCGCCGAGCACCAGCGCCGCATGATGGAGAGCTGCGAGCGCTTCATCGACGTCGCCCGCCTCGAAACCCATCCGATGAGCGCGTACGTGGTGAAGAGAATGCAGAATGATGAATGAGAACTGACGTGCCGCTCCTCAACAGTTGCCGCCCGATCACCTGCGCTTCGGCGGTCTCCGGCAGTACCGAGCAAAGGCGGATAATGCGGAGCGCAAACTCCTTGGTTCGTTCCCCAAGCTCTGCGGCTGGCCGGAGTTTCTTCCTTCATCTGCGTTCATCATTCATGGTCTGTTCATCATTCATCATTCTGCATTCATCATTTCTTCATGATGATGTTGTCCGCGTACTGGCGCAAGGCGTCGATCTTTTGCTGCAGGGTCATCGAGTCGACTTCCTCGTAGTAGACGTTGCGGAAACCGACGATCAGATCCGTCACGCCGAGGTCTTCGAGGCGGCGAACGCCGTCGACCGTGAACGCATCGAGTGAAATGGCGTGAATCTCGAAGGGTTCGCGGTCGCGCCCGTACTCTTTGCGAAACCGCGCCAGCTTCGCGAGCAGTTCCTCCAAGGGCTCGCTGCCCCCGCCGGCGTGCATCCAGCCGTCACCGAGGCGCGCCGCCCGCCTGAGCGCCGGCCCCGAGTGGCCGCCGATGAGGATGGGGATCGGTTGCGTTGGCACTGGGCACAGCTTGATGCTCGGGATGTCGTAGTACGTGCCGTGGAACTGGTAGAAACCGCCTCGGGTCAGGCCGCGGATGATGGCGATCATTTCGTCCATCCGCTTGCCGCGCGTCTTCCAGTCCTGGCCACAGACCTCGAAATCTTCAGGCCACGGACTCGTGCCGACGCCGAAGCCGAATCGGTTGTTGGTCAGCACCGCCACGGACGCTGCCGACTTGGCAACCAACACCGGGTGCCGGATGGGAAGCTTGACGACGAAGGTGGTGAAGCGCAGCCGCTGGGTCACAGCGCCCATCGCCGGAATCAAAGAGAAGGGCTCGATGAACGGCTTGTCCTCGATGAACCGCCGATCGCCGTCCGGCGTGTACGGATACTTGCTGTCCGACACCTCCGGATAGCAGATGCTGTCGGGGACGATGAACGACGACCATCCGGCCTCCTCGGCCGCCTTCGCCAGCGGCAAGTAGTGGCTCGGATCACACATGGACTCGGCGAATGAGAATCGCATGCTCTTTCTCCCTAGGGTGTGACAATGATTCCGTCCGGATTGCCAACTCCACCATGAGCGCCTCGCTGGTCGGGTCGTACGTATAGACGAACGCGTCGTGATTGGTTCCGTACACGAATGCCTGAAGGTTCGGGAACCGGTCCGCCAGCGAGTGCCACGCCGCGTCGGCGTGCAGGGAGCGGCTTCCGGGTGGAAACGGCGTCAACTTGAGAACCGACAGGCGCCGGCGAAGACTCGGATGGGGATGCGCGAGGAGATACCTGGCGAGACTGCTTCTAACTCTCGCCGTGAAGGGCATCGTACTCGGCCAGGAACTGGTCGAGGTCCACGGCGTCGCCACGCGGCGCGGCGAGCACAGCGCCCAGTCGCTTAACTATTGATTCGACGTCCGGAAGGCCATACGCAGCGCTGTGGGCCGCATCGAGGACGGCCTGGAAGTCGGCGAGATCGACTAATACACGTTCCGTTCCGTCTCGTCCGCGCACAATCGTGGCATGAGGTTCCATGCAGCCAGTATGACGGAGCGGCCTGAGCGAGACAAGCGCGGGTTCATCCCCTCACACGCCCAACTCGCCTACTGCGGCGATGCGGTGGCGGCGGGTGGAGTACGAGGTCTCTTCGATCCGCTCGGCGATGCGCCAGCCGTCGGCCGTGCGGACGAGCTTGTCGTTGTAATACCCGCCGTCGAAAAACAGGGTGAGCCCGCGTTTGCCGTCCGAAATCCCCATCGGGTTGAAGAAGCAGCACCGACTCGTCGCGCGGTCCCCGGTGATCACGACGACCCGATTCGTCACGACATGCTGGGTCATGGGAAACAGAGGCATGACCTGCGCGAGCCACTCCTTCACCTCGGGGAGCGTCCCCTTGATGCCTCCCGCGGCCGTGTAGTCGATGAACGCGTCGGGTGTGAAGCAGCTTGCGTAGAGGTCCCAGTCCTTCGTGTCCACCGCCGTCGCGTAGCGCGTGAGCAGGTTATCGATTTCGATGCGGTCGGCAATTTCCTGCAGGGTCATTACGGCCATACGGTTCTCCTTATCTCCGAAAGAGGCGAAAAGGGGATAAGTCCCATTAGCCCCTTGTGGGACCTATCCCCTTTTCGGCCTCGTTCAGAAGGCATTGAAGTCGAACGGCCAGTTCGTGCTCTCCGTGCCGCCGTCGACTTCGAGCACTTTGCCCGTCACCCACGACGACGCCGGTGAGGCGAGATACAGTGCGGCCAGGGCGATGTCCTCCACCAGGCCGAGGCGCTTCAGGGGGGTCATCGACTCCATCGTGTGGCGCGTGGCCTCGTCGAGAAACGACTCCAGCGCGGAGGTGAGCGTGGCGCCGGCGGCGATGGCGTTGACCCGCACCGTCGGGGCAAACTCGCAGGCGAGCAGGCGCGTCATGAACGACAGCGCCGCCTTGCACGTCCCGTACGCAGCGAACCCGGGCTGGATGAGCCGCCCTGCGGCCGAGGAGATGTTGACGATGGCGCCGCCGCCGGCCGTCGTCATGTGCGGCACGACGAGCTGGGTCAGCACAAAGGCCGAGGTGACGTTGAACCGAAAGGCCATGTTGAAGGCCTCCTCGCTCGTCCGCAATGCCGCCTGCGGCGGCCAGCCGCCCGCGTTGTTGACGAGGATGTCGATGCGGCCGAACCGTTCCATGGTCGTGGTGACGAGCTGATTTAGCAGCGAGCGTTCCATGACATCGCAGGGAACGGCGATCGCCTCGACGCCGAAGGCGCGGGCCTTTTCTGCGGTTTCCTCGATCTCTTCGCGCGTGCGCGCGGCGCACACGACACGCGCTCCCATCTCCGCAAAGGCGAGCGCGGCTCCGCGCCCGATCCCGCGCCCCGCACCGGTGACGATGGCGACCTTGTCCGTCAGCTTGAATCGATCGAGTATCACTGTTCGTCTCCTTTTCGCCGAAAGTGCGCGACGCGCGAAAGGCCTCACGCCGACAGGCCGGCCATGGTCTTCTCGAACTCCCAGAAGGCCCGCAGCGAGACCAGCTTGCCCTGGTCGTTCACCTTGTAGATGAAGACGCCCTCGGCGACGGCCTTCATCCCGTTCGGCAGCGTGGTGATGATCGACCCGACGTTCGCGACCTCATGACCGCAGGCGTACGAGTGGCGAATATCGAACTCGATCTCGTTCGGTCCGATGTGCGTGTCCCAGAAGGTGCTGATGGCCGCCTTGCCGGTGTGCCCCTTGCCCTCAGGATCGAGCGGCGACTGGCCGACCGGATCTTCGATGATCGCATTGTCCGCGAAGAGATCGAGCCAGGCTTGCTTGGTCTTTGCCCTCACCGCCTCCATGGAACGCCGCGCCGCGGCGCGCGCCGGATGTTCATCTCCCATTGGTTGTTTCACCTCCCGAGCACGGGATCCCAACCACCAATAGACGGCGATTTCAAGGCGGCGGTCTGAAGAGGCGAAAAGGGGATAAGTCCCATTAGCCTTAATGGGACTTATCCCCTTTTCGGAGCGCGCCCGCGCCTCGGTACGGCGAACGCCTCTAAAAGGGCGCTGACGCCGCGCGTGGCGTGGCGCACCGCCTCTTCGCGCGTCAGCGTTCCCCCGTACCAGAGCTCGAGCACGGCGCGACCGGCCGCGATGATCATCTGGGCGAGAACGGCCGCCTCGCGCGCTCCGACACCGATGGTGTCGGCGATGCGCGCCCGCCACGGCGCGACGAGCCGATTCTGGATCTCCTGTCCCAGCCGTGCCACTTCGGGATCGGGCCCCTTGGAATCGAGCAGGTGCCAGGGGCC